>CAYSMU010000451.1:0-3061 GCA_964432145.1 uncultured Chloracidobacterium sp. | reverse complement strand
CTGTTCTCCGGTGGTAATTTCCGCACGATTTCGGTCTTTGCACTTGGTGTGACGCCATATATCACCGCCTCGATCATAATGCAGTTGCTTCCAGTGCTCTCGCCTGCGATGAAAAAGATCCAGGAAGAAGGGGAGGTCGGCCGCCAAAAGATGAACCAATGGACGCGGTATTCGACGGTTGTACTGTGTGCGGTTCAGACGTTTTTCGTTGCGACGTGGCTCTCTCGAAATAACATCATCCCGGGAACCTGGTGGGCTACTGCGATGATCGTGGTCACACTCACCACTGGAACGATCTTCGTTATGTGGCTGGGTGAACAGATCACAGAACGCGGTATCGGTAACGGCATTTCGCTGCTTATCTTTGCGGGTATCGTGATAGGCCTTCCGCGCGGGGTTTTGCAGGTGTCGGACCGTGTTCGTGCCGGCGATCCGATGCAGACCCTGGGAGTTATCTTCCTTATCGTAGTACTAGTGGCGTTGATCGCGTTGATCGTATATGTCGAATCTGCTCGGCGTCATATCGCTATCAGCTATGCGAGCCGCCGTGTCGGTAACCAGACATTCCGCGGGCAGGAAACGACGCTGCCGCTTAAGATCAATATGGGCGGCGTCATTCCGGTGATCTTTGCGTCGTCGGTACTTGCGATGCCCCAGACGCTTTTCTCGGCGTTTCCGGCCGACCCGAACGAGCCCAATTCGACGTGGTCCAAGATCGCAGTGTTCTTTCAACAGTTCCACGGCGGCGATCCGTATTATGAACTCGTTTTCTTGTCGCTGATCGTGATCTTCACGTTCTTTTACATCACGATCATCTTTAATACCGACGAGGTTGCCGACAATCTGCGAAAGCACGGCGGATTTATTGCCGGCATTCGCCCGGGGGCACCGACTGCTGAGTATCTGAACACGATCCTCACCCGTCTGACCACGGTTGGGGCGTTGTATCTGGCGTTTGTCGCGTTCCTGCCGCAGCTTTTGCTTAGCGGATTCAAGGTTGCAAGGCTGCCTTTTGTAGGAACGTCGGTGGACAATTTCTTTACTTCGACTCCGGGATTGAGTTGGATACCGACAGGCTTGGGGTACCAATTCTTCTTCGGTGGGACGTCGCTGCTTATCCTCGTAGGTGTGGCGATGGATACGGTGTCTCAGATCGAGGCCCAGCTCGTAATGCGAAATTACGAAGGGTTCCTTGGATCGGGCTCACGGCTACGCGGACGACGAAGTTAGTTTGTTTGAACCGCAGAGACGCAGAGACGTGGAGATTTTTTGAACGGCGAGTTTACGGACTTTCCGTTCTCCGAGATCTTCTCTTCTCTGCGTCTCAGCGTCTCTGCGGTGAAAAAATATGAGTAAGATCATAGTTTTGATAGGGGCACCGGGAGCTGGGAAAGGAACGCAGGCTCGGCTTTTGCAAGAGCGTCGCGGTATCCCGCAGATATCTACCGGCGATATGTTTCGCGAGATGAGATCTCTCGATACGCCGCTCGCTCGTGAGGTGCAGGAGATAATGGCCTCCGGCAGGCTCATTTCGGACGACATCACTTATCGTATCGTGCGGGAACGCACTTCGAAGCCGGACACGGCGGGAACCTATCTTCTGGACGGATATCCGCGAACGGCGGTCCAGGCCGAGCAACTGGAGGAACTTGCGAAGGAACAAGGCAAGGAGATCGTCGCGATCGAGGTCGATGTCGACCGGGACGAACTGATGAAACGCCTGACGGGCCGGCGAAGCTGCCCGATCTGTGGAGAGATCTACAATGTTTATTCGAAGCCGCCAAAGAGTGACGGTTTCTGTGATGATCATCCCGGTTCGAGTCTGGACCACCGGGCGGATGATACAACAGAGAAGGTAAAAGTTAGGCTCGAGACTTACGACGAGTTGACCAGGCCGCTGCTCGATTATTATGAAAAATCCGGCAGGTTGAAAAAGGTCGATGGTTCCGGCGAAATTGAAGAGATCTACGGTGAACTAAATGAGCTTGTTTAGCTCGTTCGCCGCATTATTTGGCATTAAAATGATCATCGCAAAATCCGCAAAGGACCTGGACAAGATGCGAGCCGTCGGAGAGCTGATCGCCGAAGTGCGCGAAGCCCTGAGGAAAATGGTCGAGCCTGGCATTTCGACGATGGATCTGAATAACGCGGCAGAGAAAATGATGCGGGATGCTGGTTCGATCCCCACATTTATCGGATACCATGGATTCCCGTACGCGATCTGTGCGTCGGTTAACGATGAGGTCGTGCATGGTTTCTCAAAGACCGAGCCATTGAAGGACGGTGACATAGTTTCGCTGGATATGGCTGCGACCTATTATGGATTTGTCGGCGATACCGCAATGACGCTGCCGGTCGGCAATATTACGGATGAATTAAAGCAGTTGATCCGCGTTACGGACGAGTGCCTGGAACTTGGTATTCAGGCGGCCCGCGTCAATAACCGGGTCGGGGACATTGGGTGGGCAGTACAGCAGCACGCTGAGAAGTTCGGTTATGGCATTGTGCGTGACTACACGGGGCACGGGATTGGCCGTCAAATGCACGAGGCCCCGCAAATACCGAATTACGGCCGTCAGGGTACGAGAGAAAGGATACGTGCGGGCTATTGTTTTGCTATCGAACCGATGTTGAATCTCGGTACCCACGAAACTAAGACCCTGAGTGATAAATGGACAGTGGTGACGCTCGACGGCAAGCCCTCGGCACACGCGGAGCACACCATCGCGGTAACAGCCGAGGGGCCGGAGATACTTACGCTAACCAAGGAACAGAAACGGCTTCGGCAGGAAAAGGCAGAAATCGTAGCGGCGTGACTTGAAAATCCGCCGGGAACCCAGTAATATTAAGAGTTTGTCCAACTAATCAGCCGGTTGGGCATTCGCGTATGTCTAAGGAAGAAGCGATCGAGGTCATGGCGACAGTGCTGGAAACATTGCCAAACGCAATGTTCAAGGTGGCCGTGGACGACAATAACCACGAGGTGTTGGCGCATATTTCAGGCAAGATGCGTAAGAATTTTATTCGTATTTTGCCCGGCGACAAGGTCCTGGTTGAGCTG
>CAYSMU010000450.1:0-3062 GCA_964432145.1 uncultured Chloracidobacterium sp. | reverse complement strand
GCGGCACGCGAAAAACCGTAAAAAGGGATTTGGGTGCGAGTGTATCCGCGCCATCGAAAAACGCCCGGGCCAGGACGACCTCAGACGGCAGCGAGCCGTAAGATACGGCGAGAATAGTAAAAGAGCAGAGCAGGATTAGCCATGGGACAAATCGATGAATTCTTGTCCGCACCTAGCCTTCCTTTATGATTATGTTCCGCCTGGATAGTTCAGCGACGAACATACCGGGATCGATCGCCTTTTCTTGCGGTGTTGCACCACGCATAAGCACGTCGCCCTTCGCCATCATCTGAGCGATGATCGACGCCGGGAATGCTGTCGTCCGCATCATCGCACTCATGCCGGTGGCCTCGTCTAGTTTGTCTACGATGTCGTACCGCAGTTTTTTAGCTTCACCGCCTTTCTTCCCAACAAAATCCAGTCGCACAAGAACATAGTCCGGGCCGTCCGCGGGGAGATGCTTTTGCAGCAGGTCCCCAAACAGCCTTCGCGGTTTGATCTTTTGAAAGTCAACCACCATCTCTTCGCTCGAACAAAGGCCGAGGTCGATCATCGTCTTAAATTTCTCGCAGTGCCCGGCGTAGCGGATCGTCTTGTAATCAAGTTCTTTGACCTTGCCGAGGAAGGTGTCCGGAAGCGTCGATGTGCCGCCGCTTGTCTGAAAAGCCTCAAGGGGCGGAAAGCCGTCAAATGAAAGGCTTTCGAGCTCTGTCATCGATTCAACCTCGGTGATCGTGCCGTCGCGAATAACGCGGGCGACCTCAATGTACTCGTTGATCAAACCCTCGACCGAGAAAACCAGTTGATAATTGAGCGGCGGCTGGGGATCCTGAGGCAGGCCGCCGACGCGGATGTGAATTTCGTCAACCGAGTCGAATTTTGCGGCTCCGTGAGCTGCGAGGATCGATACCATTCCCGGTGCAAGGCCGCAATCGGGAATGATACTGACGCCGGCGGCCCTGGCTTCGTCGTCGAGAGCGAGCTGCTCATCGACAATGTAATTGTTACCGCCGAGGTCACAGAAATTTGCCCCAGTCCCGATCGCGGCCCGAGAAAGGGAGACGTTGTACCAATAGTTAACGCAAGAGATGACCGAGTCGTGCCCTTTCATCAATCTTGCCGCGTCGGATTGATTTGAGGCGTCAATATGGTGAGCGTCGATTTTTGACGTTCCGACAGCCTCGGCAACCGCCTCGGCCTTTTTCAGGTCAAAATCGGCAACGGTCACCTGTTCGACATCCGGCGAATTGTGGATCAGATCAAAGACGGCGCCGTGCCCCATACGACCGGCGCCAAGTACAAGTATCTTCATTTCGAGTGTTTGTTGTTGGTCGTTCGATGATCGTTACGATCGTTTCTGCAATTAACCAAGATCCCGGTCTTTACCAGTCGTCCAGAGGCTCCGGCTCTATTGCCGCTATTGTCGCACCCGCAAATTCCCACACCTTCTTTTTCCATTCGCGAAGGTTCTCGGTCAGCATAAGAGCTGCTTGCGGATGCGCGGCGTTTCGCTCGAGGCGAATGACCTCGGCCGTTACCGTAACCTCGTCATCGGGGTTTTCGGTGACGGTAAGATGCACTTTGCCGCCGACATGGGGCAACAGCCGCGGCAGGTAAACGAGCGTACCGTGCGGGCCGACATTCTCCGTCAGGCCTTCCTGGACGACCTCCTTGCCGTCCTCGCCTTTCCAGCGAATGCGGATCGGAAATGAGATCACATGCCGTGCGCCCTGACGTCTTTCCCGCATAATTTTTCCTTTTGAACGTGCGGCGGCTACCGCCCGAAATGCCCTATAAGATCGTGCGAATATCGCCTCACAATTCTACCAAATTCAAAAAAAATTGACACCCCTAAACCCCTTAGAATTCAATAATTGCATATAGAATAAAGGGTTCCGGTTTTTAGGGTGCTTGCCAAAGTGGGCGAAAAGGTGGTAACCTGTCTTCAAGTTTCGGCTCTGCTGAATATCGCAGCGTACGAAAACAGGTGGACTACAACATCCGCCGAAACAGTCTTGCGATATCGCGATAGTGGCTGATGACCCAAATCTCAGACACTATTTTTGCGTTTAAAAGACAAAAAGATGATAGGAGTATATTTAATGAAAAATCTCGTTAGAGGAGGGGCGATCCTGTCGCTTTTGTGCGTGCTGGTCGTATATATTTACGCTCAGCAGGCCAAAACAGGAAAGGACCTCATTATAGCGACCGATTCGCTCACAAAAATTGAAAATAATATAGTTGGCTCTTCCATTATTGATAACGCAGTTAATAACAATTCAACCTCCCCGGACGAAACAAAGAAGTTAGTTAAGACGACCGGTTCTTCCAAGGCAGTCGCCGCAGGTGCGAGCCGCGGAAATTTCTCGGCCACTGCCTACTGCCTGCAGGGACGGACAGCTCTCGGACATGGAGTTCGCCGCGGTATTATCGCGGCAGACCCGCGTGTGCTGAGACTCGGTTCGAAGGTCGTAGTCAGCGGCGGCGGTTATACGGGAACGTATCTTGTTTCCGATACCGGCGGACGCATCAAGGGAAATAAGATCGATATTTGGATGCCCAGTTGTTCCGAAGCTCGTAGATTCGGACGCAGGACGGTCCAGATATTTGCTGCTCAATAGCGGCATAGCAGTTAGATCGAAGAAAAAGGCTGCCGGAGACGGCGGCCTTTTTTTGCGCATAAATGGGTACGTTTATCCTGCGACCCTCGGCGGCTTAGCCAATGGAAGAGGGTTTCAGGCTCCCCTCCATAGCACGGAGGGGAGCTTTTCGCACCTTTCGCCGTCATCGCTACAGCTTTGGCAGGATCAACTCGACATCGGCGAGTTCGGCGATCGTGGATATTGCCGATAGCTTTGCCCGGCCAAAGACAACATTGTTCGTTTGGCCGAGGATCTCAAATCCGGCGGCACGCACATTGGCGAGTACACCGGGCGATGTCGCCGACAGCTTTAGCTGGAGCGACGCTACGTCCATATTCACGAACTTGCCTTCATTTTCGGACCGTATGGCCGCACCCGAGTTGTATCGGGCGACGGCGGCTGACACCCAGAAGTGAAGCT
>CAYSMU010000449.1:0-3088 GCA_964432145.1 uncultured Chloracidobacterium sp. | reverse complement strand
AGCATGCGGATCGATCAGCGGGTCTTCGTAATCCAATCCGGTCACGTAACCGATGCTGACGACATTGTCTTTCATGCCGTAGATCCAGCCGCCGCCGTACGTTCGCGTATCCGAAGGAAACCCGAGCGTGTGAACGACGCGGCCCTCGGCAAAGTTGCCTTCCGGCACTTCCCAAAGCTCTTTGACGCCAAGCGAGAAGACCTGAGCTTCCTTGCCTTCCATCAGGCCGAGCCGCGACATCAACTGCTTCGCGAGCGATCCGCGTGATCCCTCGCCAAGTACAGTGACCTTAGCCAGCAGATCCACGCCCGGCTCGTAATTCGGCTTTTTGTGGCCTTCTTTATCGATCCCTTTATCCCCGGTACGGACGCCGATAACCGCATCGTTCTCATCGTAGAGCATCTCTGACGCAGGAAACTCGGGAAAAATATTGATGCCGGCCGCCTCGCATTTCTCGCCGAGCCACTCGCAAACCTTGCTAAGCGAAACGATATATTTCCCCTTATTTTTCAAAGGCGGCGGGACGAGCGGAGCATTGATCCCGCCCTTTTCGGTCAGATACCAGAAAGCATCTTCGGTCACGACCGTATCGACCGGACAACCCTCATTGATAAAGTCGGGCATCAATTCACGGATCGCGACCGGGTCCATGACGGCTCCGGATAAGATATGGGCTCCCACGAACGAGCCCTTTTCGACGATCGCTATCTCGAGGTCGCCTATTTTTCTGCCTTTCTTAAAACCTTTTTCGACCAACTCGTCGTGCTTCTTGATCTCGCTCTTCAAATGCAGAGCTGCCGCAAGATTAGCCGGCCCAGCGCCGACGAAAACAACGTCCATTGGTACTTGTTCGCGTTCGCTCATAAATGAATCACCATTCAGTTTTTCCAAGAGTATATCAGAGGGCAAACACAAATACGACCGGTACCCGCTTGTCACCCTGTTTGCTACACTCAGAACGTGCTGTCTTTACGTTCCCCCATATTTATCTCGCACCTGATCATTTTCTTTATTGCTTTACTTGCTGCATGCGGAGGCAGTTCCAATACCCGCAATTCTGCCCGAATGCCTTCGAGGGTCCTGTGGGCCTGGGAACGGCCCGAGGATCTTAAGTTCATCGATCCGGACGAGTTCGGAGTGGCTTTCCTCGCCCAAACGCTCTTTCTCGAGAATGACCGGGTAATGCCGAGGCCCCGCCGCCAACCTCTCGATGTACCGTCCGGAACCTACCTGATCGCCGTCACACGGGTCGAGACGAACAAGGACACCACACGACGCCCAAACTTTAACATCTCGATGATCGGCAAGACGGCATTCCTTATCAAGAACACATTGGACCTGCCCAATGTAAAAGCGATACAGGTCGATTTCGACGCCGTCGTTTCGGAACGCGAGTTCTATCGCTCATTGATGAAAGAACTCAAAAAACAACTCCCGCCCAATTCGCCCCTTTTAATGACCTCACTGGCCTCGTGGTGCACAGGCGACGCGTGGTTCGGTGACTTCCCTGTCGATGAGGCCGTACCTATGGTCTTCCAGATGGGGGCCGATAGCGACAATATCAAGACCTACCTTAAAAACGGCAACGACTGGATCGAACCCTTGTGCCGAGGCAGCTACGGGATCTCGCTCGAAGAAGGCCGGATCGAGGGGATGAAGCCGGGCCGCAGGACCTATTTTTTCAAAGATCAAAACTGGACGAAGTCCGATCTGGCTAAGACAAAATAGCTGCAAGATCAACTATCGAACTGCTTTCGAAGACTCTCGACATATGGCGCTCGTGCCACGCCCTTTTCCGTAATGATCGCCGTCACGAGTTCGTTCGGCGTCACATCAAATCCGTAGTTTGATACGCCGACATTATCGGGGGCGAGCTGATTGCCCTTTATATGGGTGACCTCGACGCGGTCACGTTCTTCGATCGGGATATCATCGCCGGTCGGACAGTTCAGGTCGACCGTCGAGAGCGGTGCCGCGACGTAGAACGGGATGCCGTGGCGATGAGCGAGGACCGCGACCATGTAAGTGCCGATCTTGTTGGCGACGTCGCCGTTAGCGGCGATCCGGTCGCTACCGACGACCACGGCCTGGACGCGGCCCTTCTTCATGACGTGACCGCTCATGTTGTCCGTAATGAGCGTGACCGGAATGTCGTCCTGCATCAGTTCCCACGCGGTTAGTCGAGCACCTTGCAGATATGGGCGGGTCTCGTCGGCGATCACGGAGATCGTCTTGCCCTGATCGACCGCTCCGCGGATCACCCCTAGTGCCGTGCCCCAAACTCCGCCCGTCGCCAGAGCTCCCGCATTGCAATGGGTCAATACCGTCGAATTGTCCGCGATCAATTCACCACCGAATTGAGCGATCAGCCGCTGCGATTCGATATCTTCATCGTGGATCGCCTTTGCGTCGTCGAGCATGATCTGCTTGATCTCACTTACCGATCTGCCTTCGGATTTGGCGGCCCGGAATGTGCGGTTCATCCGGTCGATCGCCCAAAAGAGGTTGACCGCGGTCGGACGTGTCTTGGCGAGGACATCGCTGATGAACTCGAGTTCGTCCTCGAGGTCCGCGACCGTTGTGCCGACGAACTGTTTCGCCCCTAACGCCATTCCATATGCCGCCGAGACACCGATCGCCGGAGCACCGCGAACGACCATGTCGCGGATACCGTCCGCAACCGCGTTGTAATCACGCAATGTGAGCCACTTCTCCTCGGTCGGCAGCAACCGCTGATCGAGCATCAAGACGCCTTCGTCCGACCATTTAACGGGGATAATATCGAGTTTCATAAAAATCTAAGCAATGAGCAGCCGTTAAATCGGGAATTTGTACCCAATGGCAAGTTGCCAATTATAGCGATTTGACGTCGAAACCGAAACCAGCCGAATTGGCCGATCTTCCGGAATCGCAATCTCTTGTATTCCATTTGTCCGGACAAATGTCGCACAGTGTCCGGACATATTCATACCGTTCAATCGGCGATTGAACACGTAACTTATTGATATAAACCAGGTTATGTGCCATTTTTCGCCATGTTCAATGTTCAATCGTTTTTTCGCATAAACATTTAAATTTACTGAGCATT
>CAYSMU010000448.1:0-3093 GCA_964432145.1 uncultured Chloracidobacterium sp. | reverse complement strand
AATCGGCCCGGCTTGCTGATCGAGACGAACGTCTATAAACCGTATAAGTCTCGCGTTCGCGGCACTTACGATGTGCTGCGTTATTTCGTCGACGAGGCCGGGAAGGCTAAAGCAAGTTTATTCGTGGCGAATGTCACCGCCGACACGCAGACCGTCGAACGCGGCAAGACCTACGACGACAAACGGCAGTTTCCGCTTGATATCGATATCGATCGTACCAAGTCAACGCCGCTGAATTTCAAAGGCGTCAAATACACGATGGAAGACAGCACCGTCTCCGGCGGCAAACGGATCATCTACGGCCCGGAGCCGATGAACATTACCATTCCGCGATTTGACGAGCCGAAGGTCACAACTTCGGTTGCACCGCCGCTGTATTACATCATTCCCGTGCAGTACAAGGACGTGATCGACGTCCTCGGCTTTCATGGGATCAAATTCACGCGGATCGCAAAGCCGCTGACGGTTGAGGTCGAGAGTTATCAGCTCACCGAGCCGAAATGGGCGACCAGCTCATTTGAAAATCGAATTACTCTCAACTCGGCTAAGCAGACGCCGATCAAGGAATCACGTACATTCGCCGCCGGTTCCGTGCTGGTTCCGCTTGAGCAGGAAGCCGCAAACGTCGCGATCCACCTGCTCGAACCAAACGGCCCGGACTCTTTTGTCTATTGGGGATTCTTCAACTCGATCTTTGAGCAAAAAGAGGGCGGCTCGGGCTATATACTTGAGAAGCTCGCCCGCGAAATGCTAGCCAAGGACCCTAAACTTCAGGAAGAATTCGATCGTCGTCTGCTCGAACCGGCATTCGCCCGCAGCCCGCAGGCACGGCTCCGGTTCTTTTATGAACGGTCACCTTATTTCTTGAATCAAAAAGTTGGGGTTTATCCGGTGGGGCGGATATTGAGGCCAATTGAGTTAAAATAGAGTAAATGTGGCGGCTCTAATCGAAGAATTTGTCGGCATTGTCGAATCGCTGAATCGCGAAGGAATAGACTACGCGGTTTGTGGCGGATGGGCGATGGCCATTCACGGACGATTGCGGACGACGATCGACATTGACCTGCTGATCCTTGCGGACGATCTGGACGCCGCGATGAAGATCGCCCGTGAACGGGGTTTCGATATTGAGGGCCTTCCATTAAATATTGACGGCGGAAAAACTCAGATTCGTCGCATCTCAAAGATAGACAAAGCATCGCGGGAACTTATAACTCTTGACCTTCTGCTCGTAACCCCGGTCTACGAACCCGCATGGAAAACTCGTCGCCGAGTCATCTGGAACCAAGGCGAATATAGGGTTGTTGACATCGAAGGTATGATAATAATGAAGGAACTGGCCGACAGGCCGAAAGACCGGGAAGATCTTAGATTCCTTAGAGGTGAAGATAATGAAAGTTGATATGTCTCCGGAAGCCGTAACGGGGAGAATGATGATGCTCGACCAGCTGTGGGAACTGGCCGTCGCTGTCAAAAACTCGGAGATCGGCCCAAGAATAGAGCCATCACCTGACCATCTTATCGAGGGGCAAGCCAAGAAAGTGTCACATCGCAAACAAAGAACCACCGCTACCGCAGGTGGTTCTGGCAAAACATGGTGGAGATGAGGAGGATCGAACTCCTGGCCTCGGCATTGCGAACGCCGCGCTCTCCCAGCTGAGCTACATCCCCGAGAGAACTGATAGTTTAGTTTCGAGAATCGAAAATTTCAAGAGGAAACTGCCTCGTTCCCAATTCTCATTTTCAAGCTTACTGAACTCCCGCCGGCAGGAGCGATCCTTTCGGATCCGATGCGAAGGCGTAACCGTCTTCGATCTTGCCGATCAGGCCGTGAAACGAGATCTCGCCTTCGCCACTGACCACAACGACAACGTCGCCAGGGCTGTAGAGTTTCTCATCGACCGGAAACTTGATGATCGTCGCGTTGCCGTTTTCCTGAGCGACAGATTCGTATTCAAATGTTTCAGCATTGAAGCTGATCGTCTGGCAAAAAGCTACTTCCATACTTTTAATCTAACATTAGGCAGTTGATAGCCTCAAATGGATTTTGGAATACGACGCTATCCGCTACATCTTCCTCAGCAGCGAAAATCCATGGATCGCCATCCAGGCGACCGAAACAAGCACGATCGCCGTCAGTATCGCGACCGCCGCCTCGACGGGCAGCCAGCCGCGAAACGAGAGTACAATTAGTGAACTCAACAGGACAACGACGCCTATCTTGACCATGTCCTCGCCGGTTATCTTATTGATCTCGTACCAGACCTTTTCATTCGACAGTGTCTTTGGCGTACGAAAACCGTACCAGTGATTTGGCGGGATCTTGCCGTGCTTGAGCGGAACGCCTACGAAAATGAAAACCAAGCCGACAAGCGGAAATAAGTAGAGCGTGTTGTAAACGTCGTCCATTTTGTTGCCCCGGTCTCGATCATACACCCAGGCGAAAGTCCACGGCTATGGCATCGTGATCTGAGAGCGGTACGCCTTCAGCGTCGATGAGATCGCCGATCGTTTGTGGTTTAGTTCCCGGTGCAATGGAAACGCCTTTTCCCGCGAACCAATCAAGCCGGCCATGCACGACGCCGCCGACGCGGCCTGCTGCCCAAAAGATGAATGGAAAACACCACTCCGGAACCCAATCGCGAAGATTCGTGTTCTTTTCGATATTGCCGACATGGTAATGCAGCGTACCTACGCCAACTTCATTGAACGAGCGAAAATCATATCCCCGGCGTTCAAGGTCGCAGAAAAGATTGCGTTCGAAATATCGCTCGGGATTAGGAAGGTGGTTTTTCGCGACATTCTTCGGCCCCATGAAAACTCGCCGCCAATAACCCATGATCGCCCGCGTCGAATTCTGCGAATTGAACGTCGTCGTGTTCCAGTCGCCGCCGATGATCGTCGGTAGCGACGGCAGTGTGTCGAGATGATCGAGAATGATCTTCATTTGCATTCGCCGGTGAGCCCGCGAGCAATGTGCATCGAGATGCACGGTTACCGCGCGGAAAGTACCCGCCGGATGATCGATGTCGGCAAATAACGCCCGCAGCCAGCCGAGCCGCTTCTCCTTGCCCCACATCTTGTCCTTGCCGT
>CAYSMU010000447.1:0-3100 GCA_964432145.1 uncultured Chloracidobacterium sp. | reverse complement strand
GACCTAGCGGCTCGACCCGAGGCCGCCACGATGTGCCCGTTCCGTCCGCCAAGTGGAAGATCAAGGACAACGCCGAATCGTCCAGCATCCACACCGACCTGACGGGAACCTCGGACTTCTCGGTATTCGTGAAACCGAGGCTGGCGATCGGACCCAAGGGCAACCACAACCCCGAGGCGCCAGACGCGTCGCAGTACACTGGAAGGTATGCGGCAGGCCGAAGTTATGGCGCTGCTTTCACGTCGGAAGAAAATGAGTCGGCGCCGGCGGCTGCTCCCTTTGCCAAGTCGGTCCGGCTCGCTCCGAAGCAATCGATCGAGATCGAAGTTCCGGTCGCGGCGACCGCCAACTTTGGCATCACGTTTATGACCGATCCGTTGGTTTCGGCCACATTGATCGACGACTATGGCGTCGTCGTTGGCAAGAATCTTGCCGGCTCGCCGGAGTCACGCGGTTGGTTCCGCTCGATCTTTGTCGACAAACCGGTAACGGCCGGAACGTGGAAGATAAGGCTCGAGAATACCGGAGACCTTGAGTTCCGGGCCGTCGTTACGTCATGGAGCACCACGGTGCGCCAGGCAGCGGGGCAATAGGCACTGCCTCGCGAAGTACATGCTGATCGCACGAAGGAGACCGCTCCTTCGTGCTTTCTGTTTTTGTCGATGTTGTCGTATGCTTTGCTGGTTCTACTTAATACTTTTCAGGGTCTGGAGTTTTTTGATGAAAAGATCTGTATTCGCACTGGCGATTGCGTTGGTATGCATCGCCATGCCCGGCGGTTTAGCCGCACAATCCGCACCCGCGGAATGGACCGTGATGTTCTATATGGACTCGGACAACGATCTAGAGCTGCCTCAGATGATCGACCTGACCGAGATGATGGCTGTCGGGTCGAGCTCGAGCGTTAACATCATCGTCCTGGCTGACCGGCATACAAGCGGCGACGAAGATAACAAGTACACAAATCGCGGCGTCGGAGGCCTGGCAAATTGGACCACAGCAAAGTATATGGTGGTCGAAAAGGGCCGCCTTCGTGAGTTGGCAGACCTTGGCGAACTCAATATGGGCGATCCGAATAACCTTGCCAGCTTTGTCGAGACCGCGTCAAAGAGTTTCCCGGCGAAGAAGTACGGCCTTGTTTTCGGCGATCACGGCAGCGGTTGGCCCGGCATCCTGCACGACGAGGGAAATAATACGGACGGCTTGACCATGTCCGAGCTTTCGGCAGGCCTCGCCCGGGCGACCAAGGCCACGGGCAAGCTGGAAATGATAGGGTTCGATGCCTGCCTGATGGGCAATTTTGAGGTAGCTCGAACGGTCGCACCGTTTGCGAAAGTTCTCATAGGTTCGCAGGAACTCGAACCGGGCAGCGGCTGGGACTATAAAGCTCTTTTCACCCGGATCAACGCGGATCCGACAATTGACGGCTTCGGATTTGGCCGCGCGACCGTCGACACATTCCGTGATTTCTACACTCAGGCTGCCGAAGGAAACCGCGACGCCAGCATTACTCTCAGCCTCACCGACCTTGGCAAGATCGATACGCTCAACAGTGCGATCAATGAACTGAGCGCTTCAAGCCAGGCCTTCATCAAGGCAGGCGGACGGCCAAATATCCTTAAGATCGCGGGAGCTCGTTCCAAGACCGAGGATTTCGGCGGAAGCGAAGGCGGAAAACATGAGGCTGAGTTCTTTGACCTGGTACAGTACGCCCGGAATATCAAGGCCGCGTCCGGCGACCCGTCCATTGCCAGGTCAGCCGACGCGGTGGTCGCGGCGGCCAAGGCGGCCGTCGTATATAAGGCAAACGGCGCCGCACACCCTAATGCGAACGGGCTCTCTATCTACTTTCCTAACAAGGCAAAGACCATCATGGAAAGCGGATATGCTAAGGCCCCGTTTGCCTCAGGCCTGAAATGGAGCGGTTTGCTGATGGACTATACCGGCATTATCGTCACCGATACGGCGAAGCCGGAACTTAAGCCCGCAGTTACGACAAATCCGCAGCTTGCTCAGAATGCGTCGGTGGTGATCACCTCATCCGTCAAAGGTGACGACATAGACGAAGCCTCATTTATCCTTGCCGAACAAGGCAAGGACGAGACGATCATCATCGGTGAGATACCGACCGAACCTGACGAAAAAGGCATTCTGCGTGTGGAATGGGATGGCACTTGGTTTTCGATAAGCGACGGCATAAATGAATTGATCTGCCCGATCACCGACTTTTTCGAGATCGACGACGAAAAGGACGTTTATTACGTCGAGGTGCCGGCGCAGGTGCAGTACAAGGGGCGCAAAGAGTGGAATGACATAACAATGTACTTCGTCCTTGATATTAATGATGACGAGGTTACCGGCGAATTTGTCTACGCCTTTCAGAACAAGAACGGACAAAAGAGCGAGGTCGAAATTGAGGTCGGCGACATGATCCGCCCGGTTTACCTTTCGGTTGATGCGAACGGCGACATCGAGGAAGTCGCCCACACCGACCCTGCAGATCTATTAAGGATAACGGCGGATGACGGCATAACGGTCGGCATGACCGATGTGGCCGCGGGCGATTATCTTTTGGGTTTTCTCGTCACGGATTATTCGGGAAATGAAAGTGACGAGCTAATTGAGGTCACCGTGAAGTAGGACGCCGGATCGCCAGCGGTATCGGAAGCCAGGTGTCGCGGCGGCCATAGGTCCTGGCGTTGAGATCGTCAATGCGACGTTCCTGTTCGGTCAGCAAGTCGTCAGGCGGCAGATCGGCCGGATCGTCGTAACAAGCGTGGACGACACAGGCGGCGGGCTTGCCGCTCTCGTGGACAAGGCAGCCGGTCCCGGGCTCAAATAACGGGCAAGCGTACTTTTGCGCGTGGACGTCTTTCGCTGTATCGAGACCATAGCGGACGATCGCCGATTCGATCCGTGAATTGACCCGGTCGCGAAGGGTCGGTTCCAGTTCGGCGAGTTGATCTTTGACAACTTCAGCTTCAAGCCGCGAAACGCGAACGTTCACGAAGTGAGCGTCGAGACAGCAGGCACCGGGAGTTTCGCAGGTCACACAGGGCTTTGCCCTGTGTTCATAGCCGCGGCGGACCGCGTCCTCGAA
>CAYSMU010000446.1:0-3101 GCA_964432145.1 uncultured Chloracidobacterium sp. | reverse complement strand
AGCAGCCTCGGCCCCGCAACGATCACGCGAACATTTGCCCTCGGTACCCCGAACAACTCGTTCATCGAAAATTTTGACAGCGTGACGCCGCCTGCGGTCCCGGCAGGGTGGAACGTAACCTCGAGTTATGGCCCGATGACATTCGCTTCGACGTCGACAAGTTCGTTCAGTGCCCCCAATTCGGTGTTTGCGGCGGACCTTCCGGATTGCGTGCCACCGGGCTGCCCTAACACCAACGGTGGTTCTACGGAATTGACCTCACCTTTCATCTTCATAACCTCCGGAACAACGGCGGCGACCGTCGCATTCAGCCACAAATATAATACGGAGTTCGGATTTGACGGCGGTGTGATGGAGATCAGTATTGGCGGAAGCCTTGCTCCGTTTGAGGATATTATCACGGCCGGTGGCACGTTTCTCCAGAACGGTTACAATGCCGGGTTGGGTGTGAGTGCCCCGAACCCTCTCGGAGGGCGGAACGGGTGGACCGGCGATTCTGGCGGATATTTGAATTCTATTGTACGATTGCCGCCCGCAGCAGCGGGCCAGCCGGTGAAACTTCGATGGCGCTTCGGAGCGGATAGCAATATGGCCCCGGCCGGTGGTGGTTGGAACGTAGATTCGGTACGGGTCGCTCCCAGCTACGTTTGTTTTGCAGTACCGACTCCGACACCTCGATCGCGAGCGGATTTTGACGGAGACGGCCGCACCGATCTGTCCATATTCCGCCCGAGTGACGGTAATTGGTGGCTTAACCGTTCGACCGCGGGCGTTACGGCGATCAACTTCGGGCTCGCCACCGACATTCCGACCCCGGGCGACTACGACGGCGACGGAAAGGCGGACATTGCTGTCTGGCGTCCCTCAAATGGCGGTTGGTATCGCATAAACAGTTCGAATGGAACGGTATCAGCGATCGGGTTTGGCCTCGACGGAGATATCCCTCAGCCCGGCGATTTCGACGGAGACCAAAAGGACGATATTTCGATATTTCGACCTTCGACCGGTTTCTGGTGGCGGCAGGACAGCAGCACCGGCCAGTTTTTCGCGATCAGCTTTGGTTTGAATGGCGATAAGCCCTCTGTTGGCGACTATGACGCCGATGGCAAGAGTGATCTCGCGGTCTTCCGCCCATCGACGGGTGCATGGTACATCTGGAATAGTTCCAATGGACAGGTCTCCGCGGCGTCCTGGGGCTCGCCCGGCGATATACCGGCAAATGCCGATTTTGACGGCGATAACCGGGACGATATCGCTGTATTTCGGCCTTCGAACGGTGGATGGTACATCCTGAGAAGTAGTGACGGGCAGGCGTTCCTGCTTGGTTGGGGACTCACCGGAGATGTGCCGGTCGCGGCTGATTATAATGGCGACGGGCGTGACGATATCGCCGTTTACAGAGCGGGTACGTGGTACATCTATTTTACCAGCGGCGGCACGCAGTTTACTCAATTTGGGAATGCGACTGATATTCCGATCCCGAGGAAACACATACCTTAATAGTGTTAAACGTCGTTTAATTCGCGTTGACTTTGCCGCATCGCACGAATATCCTTCTTGTAAGGCTAAATATCGACTATCAGACGTTATTTAACGTCAAAAGAGCATTGAACTGAACACGGGGATCTATATATGAGAATCGCTTCCGACCGTCTGGCCAAGCTCAAACTTGGCATTATCCTGGTATTCGCATGCATGTTTGTGGGCCTGCTTCTTTTTCAGGCCCATCGAGCGGCTCAGGCCTCGGCTTTTGGGCCATCCCCGTCATTTACTAATGCCCCGGGCGAAGGCAACTGTACAGCGTGTCATTTTTCATTTCCTGTAAATACGGGCACCGGCAATGTAACTATCTCAGGCATCCCTCACGATTACATGCCGGGACAGCAAATCGACATAACTGTCACGACCACCGACAATGACGCAGTGATCTACGGCTTCCAATTGACCGCGATAGACAACCTGGGTCGGCAGGCAGGCACATTCACTCCTGCTTCACAAGTACCGCCTCAAACGCAGACGGTTCAGGGCATCGTAAGCGGCAATATTCGGCAATATATCGAGCATACGAGTGACGGAATAATACCGACTGTGCTAGGTTCGAAATCCTGGACGTTCAAGTGGACGGCTCCGGCGCAGCGCGTGGGGAAAATAGATTTTTTCGCAGCAGGAAATGGTGCAAACAGCGATGGCGGCCCGGGCCTGGACCAGATCTATACGAAATCGACTGCATCATTGTCCGGATCGGCGGTTTCCAATTTTACCAAGGATTTTACGAGCGATCTGGCAGTATTCCGCCCATCGAACGGCGGTTGGTATAGCCTGGATATTAGCTCAGGCACGATAAGGATCGTAACCTGGGGACTCCCTGACGACAAGATCGCCCCAGGAGACTATGACGGGGACGGCGAAACCGACCGGGCAATATTCAGGCCCACTACAGGAACGTGGTACCTGCTTAGGAGTACGGGGGGCATTGCGACAGCGTCGTGGGGCCTTAACGGCGACATTCCCGCCGCGGGCGACTATGACGGAGATGGAAAGACAGACATGGCGGTATTCCGTCCTTCAAACGGAGCCTGGTACATACTTAAGAGCACCGGTGGCTTTACGATCACGAGCTGGGGCCTCGCCGAGGACAAACCGGTGCCGGCGGATTATGACGCTGACGGCAAGACCGATATCGCCGTTTTTCGCCCGTCCACTGGTGCGTGGTACATCCTGCGATCTTCCGGCGGCATAACATCCGTTTATTTCGGCGTGACGGGTGATAAGCCGGTACAGGGCGATTACGACGGCGATGGCAGGGCTGATCTTGCGATATTCCGGCCTTCGACCGGCGCGTGGTGGCTCTCGAGGTCAACGCTTGGGGTGACAGCGATCTCATTCGGCCTAAGTGCAGATGTCCCGGCTCCGGGAGATTTTGATGCGGACGGAAAGACGGACATCGCCGTCTTCCGGCCTGCCAGCGGCACATGGTACATAACTAAAAGCTCTGACAGCTCTGTCGTCGTTGCCTCATGGGGAAGCCTCGGCGATCGCCCCGTTCCAAACGGCTACATTCCCGAATAGATTAGAAAAAGCCCGTCAGGCTGAGCCTGACG
>CAYSMU010000445.1:0-3102 GCA_964432145.1 uncultured Chloracidobacterium sp. | reverse complement strand
GGATCGCCGAAGCCTATCGCATCGGCGAAAAACTACAGAATGACCTCTGGCCGGGATGGGATTCTCCCTCGAGACTCACTACAGTCTTAAAGTGAAATAGTCTGCAAACGACAACCAAATGAAGAAGAAGGTCCTTAATGCCTGTTTGATCCTTACCTCTCTCATGGGTTTTCTCGAGTGGGGAGGCGACAACAAGATGTTTCTTTTCCAGGGCGAGTTTGAGGTCCTGGCCAATCTTTACCAGGACCCGCTGGCGGCCGCTCATCCCTTCACGCTGCTTCCATTATTCGGACAGTTGATCTTGCTTTTTACTCTGTTTCAGAAGACGCCGGGCAAAATACTCACTCTCGTTGGGTTGGGATGTCTGAGTGTTCTGCTGGTCTTCATGTTTCTGATAGGGTTGATCTCTTTGAATTACAAGATATTGCTTTCGACGCTCCCATTTCTTGTGATGGGAATACTTGTCATAATGGAACTGAGGAGAAAATGACATATGAAGATAGGCGATACCGCCCCTGAGTTCTCGCTGAAAGACGGCGTTGGTAACGAGTGGTCACTGAGTAATTACATTGGGCGCACAGTCGTACTGCTTTTTTATCCGGGCGACAACACGCCTGTTTGTACCGCGCAGCTTTGCTCGGTGCGCGACCACTGGTCCGAATATCAGGCAACCGGTGCTGAGGTCGTCGGTATCTCGACCGATACGGTCGAGTCGCACGCCGGCTTTGCCGAAAAGAACCAACTGCCTCTGCGCCTGCTTTCGGACTCCGACGGCAAGGTCTCTGCTGCCTACGACATGAAGTCGTGGCTGCCGGGTCGCTCTGCCCGGGGAGTTGTCGTCATAGACAAAGCCGGAAAGATCGCGTATCACAAAGTCCAGGCCCTCAGCCTTTTCAAACCGAGCGATGTGGAAGTTCTCGCCGCGATCGCTATGGCAAATTAGCCATAGAGAACACAGAGCATTCAGAGAACTTATCTGAGTAATTAAAACTCATGTCGGTGATCTCTGTGTGCTCTGTGGCTAAATCCATGCTGTGTTAGAATCGCTTCATGGCTTTATTTGGTGACAAATTCAAGTGCGGACGCTGCGGGCAAAAGGGCGAGCCGCTTGGCTACGCTCCGATCCCGACGGAACTGGGGCAGAAGATCGGCGCCGAGATGTGCGGCAATTGCTGGAAGGAATGGCTGCAAAAACAGAATCAGCTCATCAACCACTTTGGCATCGACGTCTCAAACCCTGATTCGCACGACTTTCTCTTCGACAATATGAAGATCTTCTTTTATAACGAAGGCGTCGAGCTTGCACAGATCGACACCTCGCAGGAAGGTAAGGTCAATTGGTAACCGAGAGAGAGCCCTAAAACTCAGGCCACTTTCGTCTTTCGCCGGTCTCGGCAAACTCGGCGGGGAAAACGGCTCTGGTCTTCGCACGCCGCTTCGACCGCAGATCAGGATCAATGCGAACGATCCCTTCCTTTACGGCACTGCGGATAGCATGGCCGCGGTTCGAAAAAACGCGCTCCCGCACCAGGCTGTCTATTTGACGAAGCAGGACTTCGTCTATCGAGATCGTGACTTTCGCACTATCCATTCTTTAGGCCTCCGGGTGGCGTAAATAAACTACTAATTCTTTTCGAATTTCAGAGAAGCCGAGTTCATACAGTAACGCAATCCCGTCGGCTCGGGTCCGTCGTCAAAGACGTGGCCGAGATGTCCGCCGCATCGGCTGCAGACGACCTCAGTTCGTACCATTCCGTAGCTCGTGTCTTTTATTTCCGTCACGTTCTTTTTATTGATCGGCTGGTAGAAGCTCGGCCAGCCGGTTCCAGACTCGAATTTGGTCTCCGACGCAAAGAGCTTGAGATGGCACGCGCGGCAGTAATATGTTCCATGCTCGTGGTTATCGGCGTATTCGCCGCTGCCGGCTCGTTCCGTGCCTTTTTCACGGAGTATATGAAATTGCTCGGCGGTAAGGAGCTTACGCCACTCATCTTCGGTTTTTACGACTTTCTTCCCGTCGAAAACGTCGTCGTTTCCGGCCGATGCGGGTGTGTTTTCGGCGATCGCCACGGGTTGCGGTCTTGATTCGGTCTTAACCGCCGACCCGCAGCCAAATGCTGCAATTAGTGAAACTGATGACAAAAGAATTGCGAAAATAAATAAGTACTTCATAATGTGGAATCTTTTCGGCTCATGCCGTGCTTTAGATTCATGAGTTAATTCCGTGCAAGGTCGATTATAATCCCGCTTAGCTGCCAATGAACAAAAAACAGTTCGAAAACAAACATCCGCTCGCCATTCGCTGGCTGCACTGGATCAATTTTCCGTTGCTCGCGATGATGATCTGGAGCGGGATGCTGATCTATTGGGCAAATCCAGCGTACGGTATTCGCATTTTCGGTTACGAGTTGTTCAAGTTCTTCCCGATGTGGTTCAACGAGGCGTTGGGAATTCCGTTTCGTCTCGCCGAGGGACTTCAGTTGCACTTTTTCTTCATGTGGTTGTTTGCCGTAAATGGTGTGATATACGTCATTTACACCATTGTTTCGGGCGAGTGGCGTGCGATCGTTCCGGTTCCGTCGTCTGTCAAACGTGCCGCCGCCGTCGCTCTGTACGATGCACATATTGTCAAAGAGAAGCCACCGCAGGGCAAATACAATGACGCGCAACGCATCGCATATACGAGCGTGATCGTCATGGGGGCCGGTTCTCTACTCACCGGCCTCGCGATATACAAGCCTACGCAGCTCGCATGGCTTACCGCCGCGTTCGGCGGATATCAATGGGCCCGCTGGATACATTTTTGGCTGACTATATTGTTCGTACTGTTTTTTTCCGTGCATGTAGTTCAGGTCGTGATAGCCGGTTGGAGCAATTTTCGCTCGATGATCACGGGCCGCGAGATCGTAGACGCGAAACCCGAAGCGGAGGCGAGAGCATGAGCGGTAAAGAAGATATACTCATCGAAAAGGTCCGTGAACTTCAGCGTGAGAACAGTGGAGCAGGCCGGGGCACCGCCGACGTACTCGGCGAAAAGCGTCATCTCTCCAAGCCGCTCACGCCAGACGAGGCACGAAAGAAGATGGCCGCGATGACGCGGCG
>CAYSMU010000444.1:0-3108 GCA_964432145.1 uncultured Chloracidobacterium sp. | reverse complement strand
CACAGGAGATCGGGCGGATCTCAGAGAATTTACGGCCATCCGGACGGCGCTTGTTAAGCAGCATGTCGTCTCTGAAGATCTTTTCCTTCAGATGTCCGAATACCTTTCCGGCCATCGATCGGGAGGCCGGATCATCTTCCGGGTAGCTATCGACCACCTCTTTCTTAAGCGCGTCGAGACCTGCATAAACCTCGATCTTTTCGCGTCCGGTCGAATTAAGAGCTTCACGCAGTTTATCCGTGTACTTCTTTTCGACCTCTGCAAGTATCTTTTCGTCGAGCGCTGTCGGCACGAATTCGCGCTTTGTTATCTCTAGTGCCTTAAACAGTTCCTTCTGCCAGAGACACAGCCGCTTGATCTCACGGTGAGCAAGCATTAGGGCCTCGACCATGACCTTTTCTTCGACCTCGTTCGCCTCGCATTCCACCATACAAATGGCTTCTTCAGTTCCGGCGACGATGAGGTTAAGATCGCTGTCACGTCGTTCGTCATAGGTCGGGTTGATCAAGTATTTTCCGTCGATCAGGCCGATTCGTATACCAGCGATAGGGTTGTGAAAGGGAATATCCGACAGGTATAAAGCACAAGACGCTCCCGTGATCGCTATCACGTCGGGATCGTTGTCAGCATCCGCCGAGATGACAGATGCGACGACCTGGGTCTCGAACCGGTACCCATCCGCAAAAAGAGGCCGTACGGGTCGATCGATCAGCCTGCAGGTCAGTACTTCCTTTTCGCTCGGGCGTCCTTCGCGACGGAAATAATTCCCCGGGATTCGACCCGCCGCAAAAGTATTTTCGCGATATTCAACGGTAAGCGGAAAAAAATCCAGCCCCTCTTTTGCGGTGCGTGCAGACACTGCGGCCACCAGCAGCATTGTGTCTCCGTACCTGATAACGACCGAACCATCGGCCTGTTTTGCGACCTTTCCGGTCTCAACGATCAATTCCTGATTTCCGAATTTGATCGATTCATTCAAATATTTCTTTGCCATTTCTTTTCTTCCTTGCAAAAAACAAAGACGAAAGAGCATGCCGTGAAGCCCTTTCGTCCTTGAACAAATGTCTTTTTAGACGAGATCCAAATTTGTCCTGTGGCATCATTCGCTGTCACGTTCAGCAGCCTAAAGGCAATTTCTTCGAAAGGATCTTTATTTCTTTGTGGCTCGAAGAAGCCAACTTCTTGGTTTACAGAGTTCTTATAGCAGAGAGTGATATCCTCATCGATTCTAAAAACTCTACGAACTAAACAATCCCTTACCGGCGTATGCCGAGTTTCTTAATGATCTCGTGATACTCATTAATATCACGACGTTTGAGATAATCAAGCAATTTCCTGCGACGCGAGACCAGCTGCAGCAAGCCGCGGCGTGAGTTATTGTCCTTCTTGTGGATCTTAAAATGCTCTGTCAGCTCATTGATGCGCTGCGTGAGCAACGCGATCTGCACCTGAGACGAACCTGTGTCCGACCCGTGGGTCTTATAGTCACCTACTATTTTTTCTTTTAATTCCTTAACTGTAGCCATATCTAACTTGCTTAAACCAGCCTCTCCTATTGTAAGCAGTAACTCCGCGAACCAGCGCGGTAACCGCAAAATTTAACTAACAAATACTTGCAACAATCATCGTCAATTGTTCCCATAAATCTAACATATTCAAGTTTTAAGAGCAATTTCAGATCTCATACTTGAACTCTTCCATGAACTTCGTCGAAAACGTACCTTTTCGAAACTTCTCGTCTGCCATGATCCGCTGATGCAGGGGTATCGTGGTTTTGATCCCCTCGACGACCATCATGTCCAAGGCGCGACTCATTCGCGCGATCGCAAGTTCTCGCGTACGCGCGTGAACGATCAGCTTCGCGATCATCGAGTCGTAATAGGGCGGCACCACATAACCGGGATAAACCGCCGTATCAACTCTAACGCCTGGACCGCCCGGAATATTAAAGGCAGTGATTCGACCCGGGCTCGGCGTGAACTTTACGGGATCTTCGGCGTTGATGCGGCATTCGATCGAGTGCCCCGTGATCTGGACTTCGTCCTGCGTGTATCCTATATCCTCGCCTGTCGCGATGCGAACCTGGTTACGGACAATATCGGCCAGAGTTACCATCTCGGTGACTGGATGTTCAACTTGTATACGCGTGTTCATCTCCATGAAGTAAAAACTATCATCTTCATCGAGAAGAAACTCAAACGTTCCGGCACTCGAATAGCCAATTTCCTGACATGCCTTAACCGCAACGGCGCCCATTTGTTCTCGCAGTTCCTTAGAGATTGCCGGCGACGGGGCCTCTTCAAGTAGCTTTTGGTGACGGCGCTGGATGGTGCATTCGCGTTCACCGAGGTGAATGACGTTTCCGTGCTCGTCGGCAAGGACCTGGATCTCTATGTGTCGTGGCCGCTCTATGTACCGCTCGATATAGACCGCGCCATTCTTGAAGGCGTTTAATGCCTCAGTTTGGGCAAGTTCGAGACTGCCGTGAAGTTCGCTTTCCTCGCGCACGATCCGCATTCCGCGTCCGCCGCCGCCCGCCGCAGCTTTGATTATCAAGGGAAAGCCGATCTCAAGTGCCAGCCGCTGCGCCTCCTCGGTCGACTCGATCGGGTCGGGGCTGCCCGGCAGGATCGGAACGCCGGCGGCCGCCATAGTCCGTCGGGCCTCGACCTTGTCGCCCATCATCGCAATCACATCGGGACGTGGTCCAATAAACTTGATATTGCAGTCTTCGCAGATCTTTGCGAATGTTGCGGACTCCGCAAGGAAGCCATAGCCCGGATGGATACCGTCTACGTTCGTTATCTCCGCGGCACTAATTATCGATGGGATGTTAAGATAACTCTCTGCTGAAGATGCAGGGCCGATACAGATCGCTTCATCGGCATACCGAACGTGCAGAGCTTCGCGATCGGCCTCTGAATGTACCGCGACGGTCCTGATACCCATCTCCTTGCACGTCCAGATAATCCTGTTCGCGATCTCGCCTCGGTTTGCGATCAGTATTTTCTTGATCTCACGCATAAACAGAAAAACTTTAGCCACAAATTACACAAATGGCACGAATAAAGAAATCTCCTAATAATTCGTGTTATTCGTGTAGTTCGT
>CAYSMU010000443.1:0-3132 GCA_964432145.1 uncultured Chloracidobacterium sp. | reverse complement strand
ATACCTCGCCCGCCATCGGAGCAAGCGGATACGAGCGCTTGGACAACACCCAGTTTGTCACCATTTCGTCCAGAGCACCGTATAGGATCTTTGCGGCGACGATCGGTTTGATATCGGTACGAAAATCTCCCGATGCCTGGCCGTCGGCAATGGCAGAACGAATGATGTCCAGATATTCGCCAAAGCCGGCCGCCGAGAACTCTTCCATATGCTTGGTCGAGCCGCGAAGCTCGACCTGAAAAACGATAGCCATATCGCGGTCAGCACCGAGCCGCTCCAAATGAAGCTCGGCAATACGCTTTAATCGGTCGGCGGGCGACGGTATAGCGGCGAGCTCTCGCTTGCCCTCGCCGATGAACTCCGCCATCGCACGGTCAAATATCGAGTGAAGTATCTCGTCTTTGCTCTTGAAGTAAAGATAGACCGTACCATCGGCAATTCCGGCGTCCGCAGCGATGTCGGCCACCTTTGAATTAAAAAACCCTTTTCTCGCAAATACCTTGGTCGCAGAGCGAAGTATCGCACTGTGCTTGTCTGAAACGATCAGTTTTTGTGCACTCGTTGTGCGTGTTCCTCGTGCCATCTCAGTAATAGGTCGGAGAAGAATACCGGGCACCGAGACATCCACATACGCTCTTGAGCCGCCGGCTGAATGAACAATCATTCATTTCTCTATACGGTATATTAAACCTTGTCCGATAGGCAAGAAAAATCAGCGAAAAATTGAAATACTTTTCGGCAATAAACAGAAAAAGGTCCCGGAGTCAGCCCGGAACCCTCCAATTGGGACGCGAAAGACGTTGTTCTAAATGCCTAATTTGACCTTGTATCTGAAACCGCCCGCATAGATGTCCTCTTCTTTCAGCACCTCCTGAGTTCTCTTAGCGATCCAGAATCGCTGGACAAACGTGGCGCCCTTGGGCGATTTTGATGTGTACTCCATGATCCAGCAGTCGATCTTTTGTCCGCCGCCGGTGACCAGGGTTTCGCTGCCCGCCACGACGTAGTCGGCGATATTCGGTGCGGCGGCCCCTGGATCATAAAAATTCACCCGAAAGGTACGGCCGGCTTTGTAGGGGAACAATTGAAAGACCGTCAGGTCAGAATGCCAGCACAAGTTGTAGCTGCTGAACGATCCTTCGAAATCGTTCACGATCTTGGACTTTGTCGCATCGTCGATCGTGCCCTCAAATGAGGCCTGTTTTGTGAGGAAGTCGAACTTTGCGGTAAAGCCTCTGGCTTTCCACCATATGTCGTGCCGAAGTGTTGAAAAGTCCTCGGCATCGTGCAGGGTCTTTGACGTGTGAATTACAGCGTCTTCTGAGTCCCACTGCTGTGTTATCGAGTACGCCTTTCTCCCGTCAATATTAGCGGCTTCGACGTTGATGTTCACGAGAGTAAGCTTCTCGGCAGGTCCGTCAACCGACCTTTTGAAATAGACCAGGTATGATGACCGGCCCGGTTGAAGATATTTCAATGCCAGCTCCTGCTTTGTTATTGCGATCGTATCGGGTTTCTGGGCAGGTACGGCAGAGGAAAATACAAATAGCGTCGTTATGATCAATAGATATCTCATATCCTCGATCATAAGCGACAGCGTGCACAAACAAGTTGACTCTGTCGTGAAACAGGCTGGATCTGGCGTGAACCAGTTAATTTATGTGACGAATAACGGTGAAGAAAGTGGCGGAGGGGACAGGACTCGAACCTGCAAGCGCTTACGCGCGGTAGTTTTCAAGACTACTGCCTTACCAATTAGGCTACCCCTCCGCACGAGAGGCGAATTCAAAATATACCCGATGCCAAAAGCATCGGCAACCGCAAAAACGTTCCTAATTGGGGGATGTTGATACGATCTGTTTCTTCAGTTCGCTCCTTACCGCCTCGATACCCTTGATGCCTTGGGCCTTGACGACGACATTGCCCTCGCGGCCAAGCACATAGTGCATAGGGAAAGGAACGGTAATATCGCCGTTTTTGTCAGGAGTGCCGAATTGGCTGAGGATGATGATCGACGCGTCCGGGACGACCTGATATTTGAACGGATTCTTAGCGAGAAACTTGGCCAACTCGTCCTTGCGGCTCGCCGCCGGGGCGATGAAGACGACATCCGGATTTCCCTTGTACTCATCAACGAGTTGATTGAGCAGCTTTATTTCGGCCAAGCAATTTGGACAATTGATGAACCAGAGATTTAGTACGACGACCTTGCCTCTGAGCGTGCGCGTATCGATCTTTGAACCGTCCATCGCCGCGGAAACAAATTCGGGCTTCGAGTCGGAAATCGGTGATTGTGCGTCGACCGAGAGTGAGAACAGCGAGAGAGCGGCAAATAACAGGAGTCGTTTCATTCACCCTTTCTAAATTGAAAAGAGGATGATGTCAAGGACTACTTCGACGCGAGACGTTCGATCGCCGAGGCGAGAGACTGCGTGCGGTCAAAGCCGCTCGAGCGATATTGAAGCACACCGTCCCTGTCGATAACAAAGAATGACGGAAATCCCATGTCCAGACTGCCGTCCCTGGTGCGGTCGGCATATTGGAGGACGACGCCGAAGCTGTTCGGCAAAATATGCGATGCCAGGCGGTTTCTTTGCGTGTATGCCTCGACCTTTGCCTCGTTCTCCATAGTCAGAGCAAGGAAGACTACATGCTTTCCGGCGTTCCTGTCGACGATCTGATTGACCTTTGGAAATTCGTGACGGCAGATCTCGCATTTGGTGGACCAGAATGTGAGAACGACCACCGAGCCGCGCAGTTCCGTGAGATCAAAGGCCAGGCCGTCCATCGAATTTCCGGAAAATGCGGGTGCTTCCGAACCGATCTTGAGACTAGTCTGTCCCGAGACAACAACCGTAAGGGAAACGATCAATAAGGCGAGTGCGAGGTACTTCATAGATAGAGAATTGTGCGGGTCTTACGT
The DNA here is from genome assembly GCA_964432145.1 of uncultured Chloracidobacterium sp. Lineage (GTDB taxonomy): Bacteria > Acidobacteriota > Blastocatellia > Pyrinomonadales > Pyrinomonadaceae > OLB17. The sequence goes on along the minus strand of CAYSMU010000443.1, from coordinate 209 downwards.
GTTGTGCGGGATTCAACACCTAATAATAGCAAATTTGCAAAGGCGTCGGGATTTCAAAAACTCGGGTCGACCTGCGGTAGCGGTGGTTCCGCCGGCGGCGTGCTAGAATTTTTCGAATGCTGCTCGAATCGCTCGAAGCTATGAATTTCCGCAACCTGCAGGGCCGGATCGAGGCCTTCCAGTTCGGCCCCGAGAACGTGGCCCTGGCC
>CAYSMU010000442.1:0-3149 GCA_964432145.1 uncultured Chloracidobacterium sp. | reverse complement strand
TCGTCAGACATGCGGCCCATCGATGCCATTCGAGTGATCATGAAATGGTTAGAACCGAGGATCTTGGAGGCTTTATCGACAACGTACGTTTTTAGCCCCGCAATTGAAGCACCGACGACGACCACGGCAGCAACACCTATGATAATGCCGATCAGTGTAAGAAAAGCCCGCAGCTTATGCTCGAGGATCGATTTTAGAGCGATCCAAAACGCATCGAAATAAAATGAGTAGATCTGTCGCATAGCGATCCTGAATGACCCGGGAGCAATGGCCGGGCCTCAAAACTTACCGGTTTGCCAAACGAAGCTTTCGCTCGAAATGGAACATAGATGCAAACGTAACCATCGCTGAATTTGTTCGGAAAAAATCACGAACATGCCTTCTGCCGTAAAGTTGTCAAAGATCGGCCACAAGGCGTGTTCAATTTGTTCAATGCGGATTGAACACGAATTTGAAGGCTAAACTGCTGAAAACGCTTGTGTTATCTTCATGATCGGGTCGATGTTCAATGTTCAATTCATTTCACGGTAAACATTCAAATTTACTGAGGTTTTTTGCAATTCCCGCGCATTTTACGAAAAATCGACGCGGAAAGTTGCAAGAAATGAGCATCGTTGCACAAATGCAACGAACAATGGAAAACCGTATGATCGGAGATTGCACGGGGCGTCGCGTCGCGTGATATACTTTCCCTTTGTTTTATTCAGTTTGCCGTAACAGGAGAAACCAAATTGGCGGTTTTAGTCGATAAGAGTACACGTCTGATCGTTCAGGGGATCACCGGAAAAGAAGGCACTTTTCATATGCTGCAGATGCGCGATTACGGCACTAACGTGGTCGGCGGCGTCACGCCGGGCAAAGGCGGCACTACGCACGAAGGCGTTGCGGTATTCAACACCGTCGCGGACGCGGTAAAAGAGACCGGTGCAAACGCGTCGGTCATCTACGTCCCGCCTGCATTTGCCGCAGATGCGATCATGGAAGCCGCCGATGCGGGAATTCCTCTCGTTGTTTGTATCACCGAGGGAATTCCGGTTGCCGATATGGTCAAGACTAAGGAATATCTATCGAGCCGCAACACACGCGTGATCGGTCCGAACTGTCCGGGAATCATCTCGCCAGGCAAGTGTAAGATCGGCATCATGCCCGGTCATATTCACATGGAAGGACGCATCGGCGTAGTTTCGCGTTCGGGAACGTTGACCTATGAGGCCGTCGGGCAATTGACCGCATTAGGCTTAGGCCAGTCGACCGCGATCGGTATCGGAGGTGATCCGATAATCGGGACGAACCACACCGACGCCCTCCGTTTATTTCAGGAAGACGATGAGACCGATGCGATCGTGATGATCGGCGAGATCGGCGGAACTGCTGAAGAGGACGCTGCTGCTTACGCCAAAGACAACGTCACCAAACCAATTGTCGCCTTTATCGCCGGCCAAACCGCACCACCGGGACGCCGCATGGGTCACGCCGGTGCCATCATCTCGGGCGGTAAAGGAACTGCCTCGGAAAAGATGGCAGCATTAACCGCTGCGGGAATTCGAGTGGTCCAGTCTCCTGCGGATATCGGCCAGGCGGTTGTAGAGGTATTGAGTTTAGGGGCGGCGTAAGAAGTTCGCCAACGACGAATGGAGTCAATTATGCCAAACGCAGAATTCATGCATCGTTGGTTCAACGAGGTCTGGAACAACAAGAACGAAGCCGCCATCGACGAGATGTTTGCCGAGGATGGACTCGGGTATGGACTCGGGGTCGAGAATATAATTGGCCCGGAGCAATTCAAGATCTTTCACAAAGCTTTCGTGTCGGCATACCCCGACCTGAAGGTTTACGTTGAGGACACGGTGATCGAGGGCGACAAGATCGCCGTTCGCTGCAAGGTGACGGGTTCGCATGCTGGCGACGGAATCGGGGTTTCGCCTACGAACCAGCCGGTCGAGTTTACCGGCATGGTGATCGTCCGCGTGAAAGACGGCAAGATCGTCGAGGCTTGGAACGAGTTCAATTTTATGGCGATGTATCAGCAAGTCGGTGCGTTGACGATTAATCTGCAATGAAGTTTTCGCATAGCTTCGTTGTCAAGGCCGTCGACATTGATGAGCTCGGACATGTGAATAATGTCGCATATCTTCGCTGGATACAGGATGTAGCGGTCGCCCATTGGCAAAATGCCGCGACCCGCGAAATGCAGGACAAATACTATTGGGTTGTAGTCCGGCATGAGATCGATTACAAGTTGGCGGGATTTGAAAACGAAGAGCTGACTGCCAAGACATGGATAGGTGAGTGGTCACGGGTCACTTGTGATCGATTTACAGAGATTTACCGCGGCAAGGATCTTTTGGTCAAAGGTCGAACGGTTTGGTGCATGTTCGACCGGAAATCTTCGAGGCCGTCGCGTATTTCGACGGAGATCATTGGTAAATTTAGTTAATTATTATTAAGGGAAATATATTTTAATGAACAACTTAACATTTGGCATCATCAAGCCCGACGCGGTTCGGGCGGGGAAACAGGGGCAGATCATTTCGCGCATTTTGGGTTCGGGTTTTAAGATCCGCGGTATGAAATTGATCCATCAGACGCGCAAGCAGGCTGAGGGATTTTATGCGGTACATGCAGGCAAAGGGTTCTTTGACGAGCTTTGCGATTTTATGTCGTCGGGGCCATGTGTCGTGCTGGCGCTTGAGAAAGAGAATGCCGTTCCGGCCTGGCGTGAGCTGATGGGGGCGACTAACCCGGCTGAGGCTGCGGAAGGCACGATCCGCAAGGATTTTGCTTCCTCGATAGGAGAGAACGCGGTTCACGGTTCCGACTCGGACGAGAATGCCGTGATCGAAATTGCGTATTTCTTCAGCAAACTGGAATTAGTGTAAACGTGGGTTCAGAGTGCAAGCTTTAGCTTGTTTTATCGGTTTGCTTGTATAATCTTTGCAGACGTTTAATAACGCGTACTTAGCATTTTTGGTACGTAGTCCGAATATCCCAAGGAACGGGCTAAAGCCCGCACTCTAAACAATTATGAAAAAATGCCCGACTTGCGATAAGACATTTGAAGATTCGATGCGGTTTTGCCAGGTTGACGGTACGCCGTTGGTTGATGACGCTCCGGCCTTTGATCCGTATGCGACCATCGTGAATCCGGT
>CAYSMU010000441.1:0-3155 GCA_964432145.1 uncultured Chloracidobacterium sp. | reverse complement strand
CCAAGCACGCCGGAATGGATCAAATGGCTCTCGACCCAGATCGGCGGAGCCGGCAATCAAGGCTTGAGCCAGATATTTCTTTTGTTCTTCGCTCTCGGGCTCGTCTCGTGGCTGACTATGGCGCGGGTGGTACGCGGTCAGATATTATCGCTGAAGAATCAGGAATTTGTCCTCGCGGCACGTTCGACCGGCGTTTCGAACTTTGGCATTATCTTTCGTCATTTGCTTCCGAACGCTCTTGGGCCGGTGATCGTCTACGCTACCTTGACCGTGCCGAGCGTGATGCTGACCGAGGCGTTCCTGTCGTTTCTCGGACTCGGTGTCCAGGCACCCTTCGCGTCCTGGGGCAGCCTGGCAGCCGACGGCATCAAGAACGTCGCGATCTTTCCGTGGCAGTTGATCGCTCCGGGCGTGACGATGGCGTTAACATTGTTCTCACTTAATTTTCTTGGCGACGGGCTGCGTGATGCACTCGACCCGCAGACGCGAAAATTCTAATGGTTTCTAATGAGCGATAACGGCACAATACTATCCGTCAACAGCCTCAAGACCTACTTCCGCACGGAGGACGGTCTCGTAAAGGCGGTTGACGACGTGACTTTCGAACTGAAGAAGGGCGAGACTCTCGGCATCGTTGGTGAATCCGGCTCCGGCAAGTCTGTCACCAATCTGTCGGTCATGCGGCTCATTCAGGAACCGCCCGGACAGATCGCCGGCGGTGAGATCATATTTGACGGTATTGACGTTCTCGGCCTTTCGATCGACGAAGTTCGCTCGATACGCGGTAAACGCATCGCGATGATCTTTCAGGATCCGATGACGTCGCTCAATCCTTTTCTCAAGATCTCGACGCAGTTGATGGAGGTAACGCGGCTTCACCTCGGCCACACAAAGCAACAGGCCCGAGAGCATGCGGTAAAGATGCTCAAGATGGTCGGCATCTCCGACGCGGAGGAACGCCTCGATAGTTATCCACACGAATTCTCAGGCGGTATGCGTCAGCGCGTGATGATCGCAATGGCACTGAGTTGCGATCCTGAATTGCTGATTGCCGATGAGCCGACGACCGCACTGGATGTGACCATTCAGGCACAGATCCTCGAGTTGATAAAAGATCTGAAAGCGAGAATGGGCACGAGCGTAATCCTCATTACTCACGACCTTGGCGTCGTTGCGGGAATGACCGACAAGATCATAGTGATGTACGCTGGAAAGGTCTTCGAGCAGGCTCCGACAAGAGAATTGTTTGCCCGGCCGGCAAATCCGTACACGAAGGGACTGCTCAAAAGCGTTCCCGATCCGGCCCACGAACAGGGCGATCCGCTCTACCAGATCCCCGGCCTGCCGCCGGACGTCGCGCATTTGCCTGCCGGCTGTCCATTCGCCGAACGCTGCGACCGCGCCGTGGATATCTGCCGCAGCGAGTTTCCGCCGTTCGTGCAGATCAACGAAGATCATCATTCGCTGTGTCATTTTGCAAAGGAAGTTTTTGAGGAGTCGTTATGAAAAGATTGACCCTGGTGTTAGTGCTATTGAGCAGCGTCGGCTTAGGCTGCAAATTCATTGACACGCTCAGAGGAGAAGGTTCCGGCGGCACAACGGGCGGCTCTGGCGGAGGTTCGGTCACGGCGAGCAGCGACCCGAAAGCCGACATCGTCGCGGCCGCGAATAAATTCACCGCATTAAAGTCGTTCTCGGCAAAGATGGACGGCATTGGACAGACCGAGATCAAATCACAGGTCGACTACGTCGCCCCTGATCGATATCACGTGCGGTATCTCGGCGGCACGGGAGCGGGAATGGAGATGATAATCGTCGGGAGTCAATCGTACATGAAGCCAAGCGGCGGCGCGTGGAACAAGGTCCCCGGTGACGCCAAATCGATCCCGACGCTGCGCGATTCGTTTACTGAGGAAGGATTGAAGACACTTTCCGATGTGAAATTCGAGGGCGACGACAATGTCGACGGCAAGTCTTCACTCGCCTATTCGTATAAGAACGTCACGCCGGTCGGAAACTATCCGTTCACGTCAAAGATCTGGATCGACAAAAATACCGGCCTTCCGATAAAGATCTACGTGGAGTATTCAAACGGCGTGCTTAAGAATATGACGGTGAGATACGACACTGAAACACCGATAACGATCGAGCCGCCGATCAAATAGGATGACTGAACCAAACCCTCAAAATCTGATCTCGATCCAGGACCTGAAGGTGCATTACCGCTCCGGCGGCGGGCTGTTCAGCGCGTCAAAAACGGTGAAGGCAGTCGACGGCGTGTCGCTCGAGATCAAAAAAGGCGAGACGCTTGGCCTGGTCGGCGAGTCAGGCTGCGGCAAATCGACTCTCGGCAAGGCAATACTTCGGCTGACCGAACCGACCGGCGGGAAAGTCTTCTACAACGGCAAGGACCTCGCTCATTTGCCCAAATCCGCGATGCGCGAGCAGCGCAAGCACCTTCAGATGATCTTTCAGGATCCGTACGCGAGCCTCAATCCGCGAATGACGGTCGGCCAGATCATCGGCGAACCGTTGCGCACATTCGGGATCGGAAATGGTTCGACCGAGTCGCGCGTTCAGGAATTGATGGAAACCGTCGGCCTCAGCCGCCGCTTTATCAAGCGTTATCCGCACGAGTTTTCCGGCGGCCAGCGTCAGCGGATCGGCATTGCCCGGGCACTTGCGGTCGATCCCGAATTCATCGTCGCCGACGAACCGATCTCTGCCCTCGACGTGTCCATTCAGGCTCAGATAATGAACCTGATGCAGCGGCTTCAAGCGGAAAAGAACCTCACCTATCTTTTCATTTCACACGACTTACGTGCCATTCGGCACCTTTCTGACCGCGTCGCCGTCATGTATCTCGGCCGGATCGTGGAACTTGCGGACGGCAAGGATATCTATCGCCAGCCGCTGATGCCGTACACACAGGCTTTGATCTCGGCGGTGCCCGTTCCCGACCCGGAGATCGAGGCAAAACGCGAGCGAATTATCCTCGCCGGTGACGTCCCATCACCCATTGACCCGCCAACAGGCTGTCCCTTTCACACGCGATGCCAGTTCGCCATCGATGGCTGCGGATCCGTAACGCCCCAACTCGCGGAGATCAAACCGCGGCATTTTGCTTCCTGTATCCGCATAAACGTCGAGCATCC
>CAYSMU010000440.1:0-3167 GCA_964432145.1 uncultured Chloracidobacterium sp. | reverse complement strand
TCTTTTCAAGCAGGGCAGGATAGGGCCGGACCGGGCACCTGTCAACCCGGGCCAGAGTCGATGAATCAAGAGTAATGTCGTCGTCGGTTCATTTGTGCTGTTCAAATTTCTCCAGGTAACCGCCGCAAGATGACCAACCAACGACGCGGACGGACCCCATTCCCCATCGTCACGCGAACTTGCATATCAAGATACAATCACCGGCATGGCTGTCGAGACCCATCAAATCGAAGTACGAACTCACGGAAATAATCAGGTTTTGGATCTCACGCCGGATCTCGCCAACGTTCTCAAGAAATCCAGGATCGCCGACGGCACGGCGACGCTCTTCGTCATCGGCTCGACGGCCGGTCTCACCACGACGGAGTATGAGCCCGGGCTTGTCAACCACGACCTCAAGGCGTTTTTCGAAAAAATCGCTCCCGAAGGGGGCCGCTATCTGCACGAAGAGACGTGGCACGACGACAACGGACATTCCCACGTCCGCGCGTCATTGTTGGGACCGAGCCTCACGGTCCCGATCGTCGGAGGCCGTCCCACGCTAGGTCAATGGCAGCAGATCGTGTTGATCGATTTTGATACCCGACCACGAACGAGAGAAGTGATCGTTCAACTTGTCGGCGAGTAGTTTGTTGAATCCGCCGCACTTACAAAAAAGCGGAAACGGCGATAGAATTAACGGCTCATGGCAGCCGAACGAATTCAAAAACTCCTCGCCGCCGCCGGTTACGGTTCTCGCCGTTCCTGCGAAACGCTCGTCACCGATGGCCGCGTCGCGGTGAACGGCCGATACACGCGCGAGCTGCCGGTGCTCGTCGATCCGCTGACGGACAGAATCACCGTCGACGGCAAACCGATCCGATCCGAGCGGCATGTCTATTTCATGCTCCACAAGCCCCGCAACGTCATCTGCACGCAAAACGACCCCGCCGGACGCAAGCTCGTCGGAGATTTGATGGTCGGCATCCGCGAACGGCTTTACCCGGTCGGCCGGCTCGACGCGGAATCGACCGGTCTGCTCATCATGACCAACGACGGCGCATTGACGCAGAAGCTCACCCACCCGCGATTCAGCACGCCGAAGACCTATCGAGTGGAAATCGCCGGCACGCCGAAGATGGAGACGATTCAAAAGCTGCGCCAGGGCGTCTGGCTTTCGGAAGGTAAAACATCACCCGCCGAAATCACGATCGTCCATCGCGATCGCGACAAGACGTTCATGGAAATCACACTGCGCGAAAGCCGCCAGCGGGAAATCCGCCGGGTCCTCGCGAAGTTCGGGCACAATGTCAGGAAACTGACGCGGATTCGCATGGGCAAGCTGTCCCTTGCCAAGTTGCCGCTCGGAGGGTTTCGATCGCTCACGCCGGCGGAAGTGAAATACCTTTACTCGCTGGCGGAGCAAACCGCCGAGGCCATCGCTTCATCGCCCGCCCGTCCATCAAAATTCGCGCGCCGCGATCGCGGAAGACCCGCGCGATCGGCGAAACCCGTCGGCTCGCGAAGCGAACGACGTCCGCCGCCGCGCCGCGAAGGCCGACGAATCATTCACTGACGTCGATCGGGCATCCACCGGCCAATTATTGTTTCGCGGCTCTCGGTCGCTTTCGCGGCGGCCGGCCGTGAAAAGTGCCTTCGCTGGTGATCCATTTTTCCTGCGGGATCTTCGCTTCTTCTTCCACCGACGGTTGCCGAAGAGTCGGCAACAAGCCGTCGACTTGCTGACGCAAATAATTCACGGCCTCGTCAACGTCGTCCGTCAGTATGAACAATTCGAGATCGTGGTCGGAAATGGCGGAATATTCTCGCAGCATCGTCGTGCGCATAAATTCGACGAGCGGTCCCCAGTACGCCGAGTCAAAGAGCACGACGGGAAACCTCGGGCATTTCTCCGTCTGAATCAGCGTCATCGACTCGAAGAATTCGTCCAGCGTTCCGAAGCCGCCGGGAAAACAAACCAGCCCCAGGCAGTATTTCAGGAGCATCACCTTGCGGACAAAGAAATAGTGAAACTCCAGGCTGATGTTCTGATAAGCGTTGGCCTCTTGCTCGTGCGGTAACGTGATGTTCAGCCCCACGGAAGTGCCGCCCGCTTCAAACGCGCCGCGATTGGCGGCTTCCATGATGCCGGGTCCGCCGCCCGTCACGACCGCGAAGCCCTTGCGGACGAGTTTTTCGCTCATCTCCCGGGCCGCGTGATACTGCGGCGTTGTGGACTCGCATCGAGCGGAACCGAAGATGCCGATGGCTTCGCCCACGCCGCTCATCGTCGTGAAGCCCTCCGCGAATTCCTTGAGAATCCGCGAGAGCCTGGCCGTCTCCTCGGTCGGCTCAAGATGCAACGGACGATCTTTGGACATCGCAAAACCTATCGGCTAGGCGTCTCGCAGGCTTCGATCCCGCCATCGTACAAGGCTTTGCCGATCCCCTTCAAGGGGAAGATTAACCGTCGCGGAGATGCTCGCCGACGCCGTCGAGAAAGAATTCCACGCGACCGCATTGGCGGCATACGTAGATATCGAAAGCTTCACGATGCTTGAGCAGCTCGAACGCGCCGCCAAGAAAATCCCAGGCTCGCGTGCCTTCGTGAAATTGCTTCGTCCCGCCAAAGTGCTGTGGAATCTTACAGCGGGGACACGAAATGTATTCGCTGGGCCGATTTGTCATGATGTTGCTCCTTACGCATAGGATAACGTTGCCGGAACCGGGAGTCGGTTATAAATCGTCGAAAGGTTTGGAATGCCTCGATTACGGCAACAGGGCATCGAAAATCGCATAAGTGAGTTCGAACAGGAGAATTCGCTGGGGCAGGTTCAGAAGCTCCAGGCCGCCGAGGACGACGCTGATCGGAATGCCGATCGGGCCGAAAAGGGCCAGGGGCATCCCCGACAACGTCAATCCGCCCTCTCCCGGGATGCCGAAAAATGTCGCCAGGAAAGACCGAAGCGATTGACGGTCAACGACATGGGTCGATGCGCCGTTCGGATCATCCGGTTGTTGCTGCTGTGAAGCATCCGTCGATTCGCACTCATCCGGCACGCCGTTGGCATTGGTGTCGGCACTGACGGCGCCGGCCACGTCGCAGACGTCCGGCCGGCCGTTGTGGTTGCAGTCGGCCGCCGCGCCGCTGGCGATCTCGCAACGATACGGCCCGCCGTTCCCAATGC
>CAYSMU010000439.1:0-3177 GCA_964432145.1 uncultured Chloracidobacterium sp. | reverse complement strand
TTCACAGGTGGCAGCTTTTTCTTCGCGTCCTGCTGAAAGACCGAAGGCACCCCGAGCGGGCGCCCCTGCACCACACCCGAAAGGGCGAACAACGCGATCATCGAGCCTGCAAACACACGGCGGGCCAAACTATTACGGATCATAATTTCCTCTTTTGAATAATAATGTCGAACTGATCAAAAGGCCGGTTCGGATTCGAAATTGGTACGAAGAAGAAACGCTCCGAGTTTCACAAAATAAAAAGGCCGCGGTTCACCAAATGATGAACAGCGGCCATTCACGCGGCACCAGAGCTGCTTTTTGACAGCTAACCAGCTCTGAATGAACCTAGTCCTCGTTGTTTGAGGGCTATATACTGCGCGTTTAGGGCGTCACCGCGGGCGGCGTAAATATCTGTGATCAATTGATCGTCGGACGGGCGAAACGCCCGCAGCATTATGTCGAGGTTTCTTATGATCCCTATTGAATCGATAACCACCACGGCCCGAGTAAAACTCACCGGGTAAAGCCAGTGCTTGCAATAAATATTCGTGATCCGGCGGCCCGGGTCCGCCAGAAGCGGGATCGGCAGGCTCCGTCTCATCGAGAATTGACGGTGCTCGTCTGGCGTCCCGGGCGATATACCGACGATCGTTGCCTTCGTCTCAAGATAATTATGCCAATTGTCGCGCACTGAGCACATCTGCTGAGTACACACGAGCGTTTCGTTCTTCGGGTAGAACAAAAGTACCGTTACGCCATCGCGATGCTCGCTGAGCGTCCATTCCTCGTTCGAGTCCGTTCTCAGGCTGAAATCAGGAGCCGATAAGCCGATCCTTACCTGATCAACCGACTCATTTCGCTCGCTCCCGAAATCGACACAGCTGTAACCCATAGCCCAACATTGCGATCGCCGGCGAGACCTAAACTCCCACCGCCTCAACACTTTTGACCGTATCGCGAATTCGATCCGAAATGTCTGACGCCCATGTGGACGACATTCGAAGATTGTTCAGGCCCTCCAACGTGCGTTCGTCTTTTTGGACCTTCAATACATGCAGTAGTGCGAACTTGACCCTTTCATCCTTGTGATCGCGGATCGCTTCAAAGATCAGCGACGTTTCGCCCGCCTTGATCAGAAGTGAGACCAGAGCAAATGCCTCATACGCTATCTTCACGTCTTCGTGCACAAGCCTATCGAACGACTTGGTCACAATTCCCGACTCGATCGCAGCTCTCGCCGCATGGCTCATTCTGTAATCGTCATTTGCCTCGATGATCCGCTTCCACGCATGTGCACGGTCAAATCCAAGCCTGAACAAACCTCGTGCCGCCGCGGCCCTAACTTCCCGCGTCGGGTCGGCGCACGCAAGCAGGATCGTTTCAAACACCGATTCGTGATCGAAATCCGCAAGGATCGTGACCGCTTTTGATCTGAGATTGGACGAAAGGTCGTAAAGGGCGATCTGCGACAGCGCCTCGACCGAATTGCGCGTGCGAAAAGCTGTCAGAATTCGCACGGCAAGCTCTCGCACCGATTCGTCCTCTTCATATTCTTCGTTAGCCTGTTCGATCGCGGTCAACAGCGACGGATCTTCTGACAGTTCGAGCGGAGAATAGCTCTTTGCCGGAGCAAGCTGGCTAAAGGAGTTTATCGGAAGCTGGGTATATTGCATCCGACGCATTTTCTCCTGAAAGATCTTTGTATCCAGCGTAGCGGGTTCAGGCTCCACACGCGCGGTCCTTAAATCAGGCAGCGGTTCGCTGCGTCGCTGAGGCGATGGCGACCTTGTGGATTTGGCGGCCGGCTTCTTTGACTTTCTGAGCCACTCGAGCTCTTCGCCGTCCAGCTCGTAGCTGCCGTTTTCCGTATATCCATCGGAACCCCGGCTCTTATAGTTATATTTCGGCTGTTCGGACGCAGTCTTGCTGCGCTTCTTCAAGAAATAAGCCGCTACGAGGCTGCCAACCCCAAAAAAGAACAACAGAACGAACCAGGTATTTCCCGATCCTTCGGCCGGCTCGCTTCCCTGCGCGAGCGCCTCCACTGAAAATGCTGAGACACCTATACAAAGGCCCATGAACCTTTCAAATGATATAAAACTGCGCTTCATGAGAAATTAACAACAGCGGTCAGGAGTAAATATGGGCGATCTGGCTGATCGATCGGAGAGGGGCGCGGGCGGCTCTGAGACTTCAGATCACCATTGACTATTATGCACATTCCGATCTCCATTGTCACTACCTATTTTGCTATTTTGTAAAATGTTGAACATAGTTATACTTCCAGCATTTCCATGAGAAATCCGCAGTTATTTTTGCAACATTGCCCGAAAAAGTAATAAAGTTACCTTTTGGCCTATGACAACCGCTGTAGATACGGTATTTGAATCAGAGATTCCCGGCCTTAAGCTTCTCCACCGAGGCAAGGTTCGCGACGTTTACGAGGTCGACGAATCGACCATTTTGCTTGTTGCTACGGATCGTCTTTCCGCGTTTGACTGCGTCTTGCCGACCTTGATCCCTTACAAAGGGGCGGTTCTCACGCAAATGTCGGCGTTCTGGTTCAAAATGCTTGCCGATATCGTCGATAACCACGTCATAACGACGAATATCGACAAAATGCCCGAGCTCATCCGGAACGTCGAGTCGCTTCGGGGCCGCTCGACGCTCGCTCGCAAGACCGAGGTGTTTCCTGTGGAATGCGTCGTCCGCGGATACCTTGAAGGCTCGGGCTGGAAGGACTATCAACAAACCGGCAAGGTCTGCGGCTACGATCTGCCGCGTGGCCTCAAGCAGTGTGACCGGCTGCTCGAACCGATCTTCACGCCGGCGACCAAGGCGGTGTCGGGGCATGACGAGAACATTACCGGGCTTGAATTCAAAAAGGTCGTGGGTTCTGAGATCGGGGCCCTGCTCAAATCGACTTCCCTAAAGATCTACAAGACCGCGGCGCAATACGCCCTGTCACGAGGCATCATCATCGCGGACTCAAAGTTTGAATTCGGGATAGATAAGAACGGCGATATCTTGCTGATAGACGAGGTGCTCACGCCCGATTCGTCCAGATTCTGGGCTGCCGAGACCTACGAAGCCGGCCACGCCCAGCCGTCGTTCGACAAGCAGTTCGTCCGCGAGTACCTGGAAACACTCGACTGGGACAAATCCCCGCCGGCTCCGCCGCTGCCGCCCGAGGTC
>CAYSMU010000438.1:0-3180 GCA_964432145.1 uncultured Chloracidobacterium sp. | reverse complement strand
ATCTCGGACAAAAGCGATTTTCACTCGAGGGATGTGAAACTGTCATTCCGATGCTCGACCAGCTTGTCGAAGGAGCCTCGGCCCGCGGGATCGACGAGATCTATATGGGAATGGCTCACCGCGGCCGCCTTAATGTGCTCTCAAACATTGTCGGCGACGCCGAGACGGGCGACATGGCAGAGCGCATCTTTACTGTCTTTGAGGGAACGTCCCATCCCGACTTTCCCGCCGACGAGGGCGACGTGAAGTATCATCAGGGAGCCGAGGGCATCCGCAGCACTAAGTCGGGCCGCGAGATCGCGATCCGCCTTTCGTGCAACCCGAGCCATCTGGAAACGGTCAATCCCGTCGTCGAGGGCATGGCCCGTGCACGCCAGGACCAGATCCGCAATGGCGGCCAGAAATCGCGTGAAGAGGCGTACGACCTGATCTTGCCTGTCCTGCTTCACGGTGACGCCGCATTTGCCGGCCAGGGTGTCGTGATGGAGACCCTGCAGTTGGCAAGCCTCCCTGGCTATCGCACCGGCGGGACGGTCCATATTGTAATCAATAATCAGATCGGATTTACGACGTCGCCCGAGCTAAGCCGCTCGTCGATCTATTCGACCGACGCCGCACAGATGACGAAGATCCCGATCTTTCATATCAACGGTGACGACCCCGAGGCGGCGTATCGCGTCATTCAGATCGCCCTTGCATACAGGCACGAGTTCAATAAGGACGTAGTGCTCGATCTGGTCGGTTTTCGCAGGCTCGGCCACAACGAGGGGGACGAACCGAGCTATACGCAGCCCGTTATGTACGCCCGCGTGAAAGCTCACCCCGGGACGCGCCACCTGTACGCTCAGCGGCTTATCCGCGAGGGCGTTATAACCGAGGATGACCTCTCGTCGATGACAAATAAGGTGGTCGAGAAATACGAAGGGATACTCACGCGTGCAAAGCAGATCGCGGTTGAAAAGCCGGCACGTGCCATCCTGGCTGCCAACCCGCTCGATGACGACGGATCGGTGGTTTTCGAAACGGGTGTATCTCGCGACGTATTGAAAAAAGTCTCGGACAAGATATCTTTGGTGCCGGACACGTTTCATATCAATCCAAAAATGGTCGGCCAGCTCGCTCGCCGGGCAAAAATGGGCGACGGTGAAATGCCCTTGGATTGGGGTTTTGCCGAGGCATTGTCGTTTGGTTCGATGGTGCTCGAAGGGTATCCGGTCCGTGTCAGCGGCCAGGACTCTGGCCGAGGCACGTTTTCGCAGCGTCACGCGTCGATGTACGACACAATGACAGGCGAACGCTGGACGCCCTTGTCCGAACTGACAAACGAATCGAATCCGGCGGCAAGATTCTACGTTTTCGACAGCTCTCTTTCGGAATACGCCGTACTCGGCTTCGAGTACGGCTATTCGGTCGTCGCCGAGAACGAACTCGTCGCCTGGGAGGCCCAATTCGGCGATTTCTCAAATGGCGCGCAGATCGTTATCGACCAATACATCGCGGCGTCTGAGGATAAATGGCAACAGAGATGCCGTCTGGTGATGTTATTGCCGCACGGCTACGAAGGCCAGGGGCCCGAACATTCGTCTGCAAGGCTCGAACGCTATCTGCAGCTATGTGCCGAAAATAACCTGCAGATATGTTATCCGACGACGCCGGCCCAGTATTTCCACTTGCTCAGGCGGCAGGTTAAGCAAGATATCGTCCGACCGCTGATCGTGATGACGCCAAAGAGCCTCCTAAGGCTCCCAACCGCGACATCGACAATAGAAGAACTCGAGAATGGAGGATTTCAGCCGGTCATTGACGATAGCAGCGTCAAAGACCGCTCCGATATTAAGCGGGTCGTTCTCTGCAGCGGAAAGGTTTATTACGATCTCGATGCCGCCCGGAGCGCAGACATCCCCGTCCGTTCTGAGGTAGCCGTTATCCGACTCGAACAGTTCTATCCGTTTCCTGCAAAGGCGATCGAGTCGGTGTTCGCAGCGTATCCAAACGCAACTGAGGTCATGTGGACTCAGGAAGAACCTCAGAATATGGGCGGATGGGCGTTCGTCGAACCGCAGCTTCGCAGTATTCTCCCCGTTGGAGTTTCATTAGAGTACGTCGGACGTTCGCCATCGGCGTCGCCCGCGACCGGTTCGTATGCCATCCACAACCTGGAACAGAACAAGCTTGTCATGGAATCGCTGACGGTAACGGGAGCCGAAAGCTCGGCAGTCGGTTGATCGCAAAGCGTTAAGATGACCATTACCGGATCTGCGAGGCGAACGGGAAATCCGCCTGTCCCGGGATAGTTGCTCTGCAGAGAAGCAGAGACGCTGAGAGGCTGAGAAGGGGAAAAGGTGAAAATAGGTAAACAGATTCAGCGTCCCAGCAACTTTATCTATTTCATCCGCGGCTCGATCACTTCCCTTATATCTTGTTCATCCCAAGACTTACGGCTTCGATCTTGAAACCATAATTCCCATAACGCCGCATCTGGTCGATCATCCGATGTGTTCGATTGCCCCCCTTTTCGGACATACTATGATGTGATTCGGCATCCAACTATGGTAAAAAGGTAGATTGCGCCTTTATTCGTGTGGGTTTTTATCGTTGATCGCAAGGGAATTATCGTTAATGAAGAAGTACTTATTTTTATTGGGCCTAACTGCTGTTGCGGCATTTTGTATTGCTGGCTTTCGCACGTTTGCCCAATCTGAGAAGCCGTCGGAAATTGATGCTCCGATGCCGTCGCCCAATCTGGTGATCAGTCAGGTGCAGCCCGGGACCACCGCTAATGCTAACGACGAGTTTATCGAGATCCACAATAATAGTTCGTCGCCGGTCGATCTCAACGGTTATCGCGTCGTCTACCGTTCGCAAAACGGCAGCAACGACGTCGGGCCGATGGCGGTTTGGGCCACCTCGACGATAATTCAGCCAGGCCAATACCTGCTGATCGCTGCCTCATCCTATACCGGCTCGGCGGCACCGGACGTTACCTACAATCCAACAGTCTGTGCCTGCTCGTTATCGGCCTCGAACGGCGGCCTCGCGATACGCCAGGGTGATATGAATACGGGCACCATCATCGATGCGGTCGGATGGGGAACGGGATCAAACATATTCTTCGAGGGCACACGAACCGTTGCCCCGGGCAGCGGCGCGTCTGTTGCCCCGCCGACCGAGACTCCGAGT
>CAYSMU010000437.1:0-3186 GCA_964432145.1 uncultured Chloracidobacterium sp. | reverse complement strand
GCTGGTTCGTTATCAATACACGGCAGAATGTGGGCCTGCACCGGAGGCTGCAACCTGATCTCTGGACACTCGCAGGCAGGCATTACGCTAGACGGCTCGAGCAATACGGTCACCCAGATGAAGGTTGTCGGCAACTACATCGGAACCGATGTAAACGGCACGGCGGCCATTCCAAACGGCCGCGGCATTACGCTTACAGGTGCCTCGGTGACGACAACGACCATTGGCGGCGCGACGGCGGCCAGTCGAAACATTATCAGCGGCAACACGGCGGACGGCGTTCAGTTGACCGACGGCGGAACTGTCTCATTCAGCAACAATTATGTCGGCGTCCAGACGGATGGAGCCTCTGCGCTCGGCAACGGGGGGATCGGCCTGCTTATCAGCGGCGGATTCGGCGTGACGGTCAATCCGAACACGATCGCATTCAATGGGGCTCAAGGCGTATGGGTCACGGCTGCGAACCCGCCGAACAATCCAATTAGGGGGAACTCTATATTCGGCAACGGTACATCATCCGCTGCTCTCGGCATCGATCTCGGGACCGCGGGCGTTACGGCAAATGACAATCTCGACGGCGATACAGGGCCGAATGACCTGCAAAACTTCCCGGTCATAACGTTGGCTAACGGCGGAAGCACGACCGTGTCTGGCACGCTGAACAGCACGGCAGGCAGCGCCTTCACTATCGATGTCTATTCAAACGACGCATGCAATTCGCTGGGTAACGGCGAAGGCAAGACGCTTCTTGGTTCGGTCACTACGAGCAATACGGACGGCAGCGGCAACGTCTCATGGAACGTGACTGTTCCGACACTGGTCGCCGGCAAGTTCATCACGGCGACTGCTACGAACTCGGGAAACGGCACGAGTGAATTCTCGCAGTGCTTTACGGTACCGGCGTATTACACAGTCACTTACGACGGCAACGGCAACACGGGCGGGAGCGCGCCTGTCGACGGCAGCAGCCCGTACGCGGCGGGCTCGACCGTGACGGTGCTCGGCCAGGGGACGCTGTTAAAGAGCGGCTTTGCGTTCGCGGGCTGGAATACCGCAGCCAATGGTTCGGGAACTGATTATGCTGTTGGCTCGACCTTCACTATCAACGCCAATACGACACTATACGCGAAGTGGGTCCTGCCGCAGTTCCGTTTCGTCGCCACAGGCGGCTCGGACGCGGGGCCGAACAACTGTCTCGCGGTCGGCAGTCCGTGCGCCACGGTGCAGAATGCTCACGATCAGGCCAACTCGGGCGACACGATCTCGATAGCGGCCGGAACATACACTCAATCGAACATACTTATCACCAAGCATCTCTTTATCGCCGGTGCGAGTGCGGCCACCACCATAATCCAGGCAAATGCCAGCCCGGGTGTGGCGACGAACCGGGTATTCAGCATGACCGGCGGCCCGACGGTCTCATTCAGCAACGTGACGATCAGGCATGGCGGCGGCCCGGGCGGCAGCGGCGTCAATAACTTGGGCGGCTCGCTCAACTTCAACTCATGCGTCATAACGCTCAATTCCGCGTCGATCAGTGCCGGGGGCATTCTGGGGGAGAACGTCAGTCTTGTAAATTCGACGGTAAGCGGAAACACTGCGGCCAGTCAGGGTGGCGGTGTGTGGTACGGCACCTCGCTCACGGTCAGCGGCAGCACCATAAGCGGGAATTCGGCCGGCGGCGGCGGCGGCACTTACGGTCCGGCGGCTACGATCAGCAATTCGACCATTAGCGGCAACACTGCCTCCAGTATTGGCGGCGGTATGTATCTCTTTGGGAATTCGACGATCAGCTACAGCACGATCGCGAACAATACGTCGAGCGGCCAGGGCGGCGGCATTTACAACTTCACCGGTGTAACGCTCACCACAAGCAGCAGTATTGTCGCTGGCAATAAGATCGGCGCAAGCACAACGGCCGCCGACGCAGATTGCCGCAACGACGGAACCTTTACTTCGAACGGCTACAATCTGACCGGCAGCGGAACGAGCACGGGCTGTACCTGGGGCGGCACGGGCGATGCGACCGTCGCGCCGGCAAATGTTTTCACAACCGTTCTCGGTTCGCTGGCGTCGAACGGCGGCCCGACACAGACGCATGCCTTGCTGAGCGGCAGCCCCGCTCTCGATCAGATAGCGAACGGAACGAATCAGTGCGGCACCGCGCCTTTCAATCTTGATCAGCGGGGTTCGACGCGGCCATCGGGCGGCACAACATGCGACAAAGGCGCGTATGAACTGTTAGTATCGCCGCCTTCGCTGCAGAAACTGTTCCAGAACTCGTCGATGAACGTCGGATCGCAGCAACTGATGACGATCTCGGTTAGTAACCCGAATTCGGGTACAACTCTGACCGGCGTCGCATGGAGCGATACGCTGCCGACGGGCCTGTCGACCAACGGCGACTCCGGCCCTGATCCGGTTTGCGGCGGCAGCTTCACAAAATCCGGGGCGACCATAACGCTCACGGGAGCGTCGATCGCACCGCTAGATACGTGTGCTATTTCGTTCGCAGTGATCGCCAATGGAGCGGCTACTGGCCTGATCACAAATACGACGAACGCCGTCACCTCGACCAATGGAGGCACCGGCAACACAGGCTCGGCTAATGTTACTGTCACCTATCCCAAGAAGTTCCGCAGCCTGTCTGTTCTAGGCGGCGGTAATTGGAACAGCACCGCGACATGGGAGCAATCTACCGACAACGGCTCGACATGGCAGGCGGCCACGACCACCCCGACCTCGGCGGACGGAACGGTAGAGATAGGCAACCATCTAGTCATAGTGACCGCCAATGTGACGGTCGATGAGGTAACGGGAGCCGCGGGCGGCAGTATTCAGATCAATAGCGGAGTCACGCTGACCGTCGCGGACGGAGCCGGGACCGACCTGACTATCGGCAACAGCGGCCAACTGGATCTGTTTGGCTCGGGTGCGCTCTTAAATAACGGCCAGGTGCAGATAGACGGCCAGCTCACCCGATTTTCGTCGTCCTCATCCGTGACCGGTGCGCCCTCCTACGGATCATCGGCGATCATCTATTATGCCGCGTCCGGCATCAATCGTACGGACGAATGGCTGCCGAACGTGACGAGCGGGGCGGGCTATCCAAAACATGTCACGCTGCAGTCCGGATCGTTCAACCTGCCAAACGGCGTCACGAACCAGCCATTCCAGATGGGCGGC
>CAYSMU010000436.1:0-3199 GCA_964432145.1 uncultured Chloracidobacterium sp. | reverse complement strand
TCGATGATCGTAACGCCATTTTCCGCGAGCCATTCGATCCCACCCTCAAAGGTACGGGACTCGCCAACGATCACCGTTCCGATCCCAAATTGCCGGACCAAGCCGCTGCAATACCAACATGGTGCAAGTGTCGTTACCATTATCGTGTCGCGATAGCTACGCTGCCGGCCTGCCTTCCGAAAGGCGTCCGTCTCGCCGTGGATTGACGGGTCACCATCCTGAACGCGTCGGTTGTGGCCCCGGCCGAGCAGATTTCCTTCGCCGTCGAACAAAGCGGCGCCGATCGGAATGCCGCCTTCACTGAGGCCGACGCGTGCTTCTCCGATGGCGGTGAGCAATAATTGTGCGGGATCGATGTTTGGTCTCATCTACTAGAATTCTATCAGGTTCTACGGTTAACTTCAGGTCGAGCACGATCTGCATCGACGCGGAGGCGACCAAGACTTGAGGCTGTGATAACCTCCTTTTATGTCGCAAACTCTTCATCCCGGTGATTTTCTTGTATTTCAACTCGAAGCAGGGTACGGTCTGCTCCGAGTGCTTGATTTCGAAGACGACGGACGCGGGCGTATCTGGCATCTTGCCGCGTATAGCGATCTCTTCCTCAACGTGGATTCGGCAGAAACGGCCGCAATGAACCCTACTTCTCTCGGTATCGCACTCGGCCATGTTGCTCTAACCGATCGTGCATTCGAAAGCACCCAGGTCGCAAAGATCGCGAATCTCGAACTGACCGCCGGTGAGTTGGCCCCATTGGAAAGGTGGCGTGAGGATCCAAACCATGCCGTTTCCGACCGATCAATACGTCTTATGATCGGGCTGCGATGAGCGCGGATGTTTTTCAGCCAGCTGGTTGGTCGTCCGCTCGGTAACACTCGACGGAATAACATCCTCAAAGTTTGCGTCCTCCAAGAATCGTTCGGTTGTAGGAGGAAGCTCATCTGGTTGGCCAGTCCTCGGCGCCTTGCTTTGCTTGAGGTGTTTCCTAAGGAGTAACGTGCGCCAAAGCGTCTGAATGTGCCAGATGCCCATTGCGAAAAGCAACCCGGCCGTCACGTATATGAGTGCATGCGTATCGGCGCGAAACGCCAAAATCGCCCAGAGTAAGATCGCGAGCGTGAAGCTTGCGGCTATCGTCATCGAGCTGAGTACAATATTCGCGGTGACGTGCTCTTCCGGCGTGTAACGCAGCTTAACGGGTTTGGTCAGGTCAGGAAGAAAGATGCCGCATTGGCGGCAATATGTCTCGGGTGATTGCTCAGCCTTACCGCATTTTGGACAGAACATACGATCGCTTTTCAAAATGGATCACACACCGATTCAGCATCTGCCTAATCGAGTTTTCGTCGCTTGATCTCTTTTTCAAGCATCTCAAGCTCTCGGCTGACCTGGCCCGCGGCGGCCGAATTCTCCTCTGCCCGGCGTATCAGGTACGGTACTGCGTCAGCGACCGGGCCATAAGGAACGTACTTAGATACCCGATAGTCGTTCTTTGCCAATACATACGAAAGTGTGTCACCCATGCCGTAAAGCTGTGAGAAGAAAACGTGCGGATGATCATTCGGAATGCCGAGTTCCTTCATTCTTGCGGCAAGCAATTGTGTGCTTTCTTCATTATGCGTGCCCGCGACGAACGCCACTTCTTCGATATGCTTTAGACAATATTCGATCGCAGCGTCGAAGTCGGCATCGGTGTCCGCTTTGGTTTCATGGATCGGTGACGGGTAACCCATTTCGGCCGCGCGTTCACGTTCTTTTTCCATGTAGGCACCTCGTACAAGCTTAACGGCCAAAATATAACCATTTGCGGTCGCTTCTCGTCTCGCGTCCTTGAGATATTGCAGCCGATCGGTTCGGTACATTTGAAGAGTGTTGAAGACTATCGGCTTTTCCAAATTGTACTTTTGCATCATTTCGGTCGCCATTCGATCGATAGCGTCCTGGATCCATGAGTCCTCGGCATCGATAAAGACAGGCTGGCCGACCTTGTAAGCGTACTCACAGATGTCGTTTACGCGGTTATGGATACGTTCGCACTTTGCCTGGCTCTTCGCATCGAGTTTCTTTTTCGCGCTCATTCTTTCAAGCGTTCCGAGTGGTGCGATGCCCGTCACTTTAAATACCGAGAATGGGATATTCGGGTCATCCTTTCCGCGATCGATAGTCCGGATGATCTCGTCTCTTACATGGTCAAAATCAGCCTCATTCGACTTGCCTTCGACCGAGTAATCGAGAATTGCCCCGATCTTTGCCCCTCCGAGTTCGTCAACGGTCTCCTCACATTCCTCGATCGTTTCGCCGCCGCAGAATTGCTCAAATACGGTGGATTTGATCAGCCGTTCTACCGGAAGGCCGATATTCAGGGCAAACTTTGTGATCGCCGTGCCAACGGAATTGAGAAAGGGAGAATTCAGTAGCTTAAAAAGCCGGTATTTTTCCCTCAGTTCCGAATCCGATTTGTCCGCAAAGGCTGTGGCAGTGTCGTCGAGGTCAAGCTTGAATTCGCTCATAAAGTGCTTACTTTACCACAGAGGGTTACGAGTGCAAGGGCAAGCGCGTGGTTGCGGGAGCGGCGAAAAATTGTTTCTGTTACCGAATTACCGTATCATCAGTGTTTTGCTTTTGAAACGAAGGTGCAATTGATATGGCTAAAGGACTTCCTAAAAGATCGGAGAACTATTCCGAATGGTACAACGAGATCGTAAAGCGGGCTGATCTGGCTGAGAATTCAGCGGTTCGCGGCTGTATGGTGATCAAGCCCTACGGCTTCGCGATCTGGGAAAAGATGCAGCGTGCTCTTGACGATATGTTTAAGGCTACGGGCCATCAGAATGCGTATTTCCCGCTATTTGTGCCCAAATCCTTTCTCGAAAAGGAAGAGGAGCATGCCGAAGGGTTTGCCAAAGAATGTGCGGTCGTAACGCATTATCGCCTGAAAGCGAACCCGGACGGCAAGGGACTCATTGTCGATCCGAACGCCAAGCTCGAAGAAGAACTCATTATCCGTCCGACGTCCGAAGCCGTGATCTGGAACGCCTATAAAGGCTGGATCCAGTCGTGGCGGGATCTACCGCTGCTGATCAATCAATGGGCGAACGTCGTCCGCTGGGAGATGCGTACGCGCATTTTTCTTCGCACCGCGGAGTTCCTTTGGCAGGAAGGCCACACGGCCCACGCGACCGAACAGGAAGCCGTCGAG
>CAYSMU010000435.1:0-3213 GCA_964432145.1 uncultured Chloracidobacterium sp. | reverse complement strand
AATTATCGAATACTCCGCCAGACGTGGCACATGCTCCCATCGAAATCACCCATTTGGGTTCAGGCATTTGATCGTAAATGCGGCGGAGCACCGGTGCCATCTTTCGCGAAACGCGGCCCGATACGATCATGACGTCTGCCTGACGTGGGCTTGCTCGAAATGTTTCGGCCCCGAATCTCGAAAGGTCGTTACGGGCGGAGACTGTGTTCATCATCTCGATGGCGCAGCATGCCAGGCCGAACGTAGCAGGCCAGAGGCTCGATTTGCGGGCCCAGTTAATCACGGCGTCGAGCTTGACGGTGACTACGTCAGGAAGCGATTCGAATAGTGTATTTTCTAAACCCATCTAATTAGTTAAGCTTCGGAAGCCCGCGCGTGAACGCTATTACTCGGAGCATTGAATCTTTCGCCCTTGCTCACTGTTGGGCCTTTGCACTAAGCGGCCAGTTTTGCTGCCGCGTGCTCTTCGCGGCGATGTTTCGACATCTGCTTGGCCTCCTCGCGGGCCTCGGCGCGTGCCTGCAGGCCCCAATCGAAGGTGCCCTTCTTCCAAACATATATATAGCCAACGATCAGCGTCGCTATAAAGACCATGATCTCGATAAACGCGATCGTACCGTAGTAAACGCCGCTGGCGGCCTCGGCCGCGATCAGGCTCTTGAACGCCACCGCGAACGGAATGATGAACAGGACTTCAATATCGAACAGAAGGAAAATGACCGCGACTGTATAGAACTTGACAGAGAATCTGTCACGAGCGCCGCCGACCGGGTCCTTGCCGCACTCGTACGGCATCAATTTTGTGGCAGTTCGCTTACGCGGGCCGATCAATTGAGTGACGAGCAACTGGCTGGCGCCGAATCCCGCCGCGATCAGAAACATGATCGCAATCGGCACGTAATCAAAGACGTTAAAATCCGACATTCAGACCTCGATAATGGCTCTTTCGTTTACCAAAATTAACCCTGGGAAATACACAATTTCCTTATTGCAAGATGGGTTTTGCGGCTCAAACTAAATCGTAGTTTAAGCCATATATAGTGTCAAGGCAGTGGGTTGCTGAAGATATACGGTCCCGGCCGCAATTATTCGTTGACCCTGCCAAAATGCGTGTGTTAACGTTAAAGTTGGCGGAATTCACCCAATTCCGCTTTTCTTCCTGCGTTTTTGCCCCGAAATTGATCCTGTGATTGCTGGCTTTAATACTGACATTGAATTTGGCGGAACTGTTTACCACGTGCAGACCGAGGACAAAGGTGCGCCCGCCAATATGATCATGTCCCTCGTGTACGATAGGGGCACGATTCTCGCCAGTAAACGCGCGAAATACGATGATCTGGCCGACGCCGGGCTTGATGAAAAGGAGCTGGCTGAGCGTCTCTCGCGTCAGCATAAATTGATGTGCGCGGCCGTTAAGGCCGGACGAATAAGCGAACTCGTCGAGATGACCCGCAAGACCGCGGGCGCCAAGGCATTGGCCGAACTGCAGGTTGCCGAGTCCGTTAGCGTCGTCGAGCCAGCGGGTGCAGTTCCGATATCGCAGGTCCCACCGGCCCAGGTATCCCTGCAACCGCCGTCAACAGCCCCGAGGATCGACCCGATACCGCCGCGAGCCCCGATAAATATCGCGATCGTTGAAAGCGAGCGTCCGGTGACGACCGTCGAGGATTTAGCATTTGACGATCTGCCGGTGATCGAAGCTGAGATCATCGAAGACATTGAGATACTTCCCGATGATGCGGTCGCCGTGGTAAGCGAGCTCTCGGGCCAGGCTCGGCCGGCAAATCAGAAGCTGAGCCTTGAGTTGCTCGGCGAAACGAAATTCAAGGGCGGCGAAAGAAAATCGATCACGGTCATGCTGTGTCGCGGAACGGACCGAAAGGTCGTTGCTGATGCCCAGATCATGGTGAAAATTTTGGGCTCGGCCTTCAGGCCGGTAATATTTCATGCAAGGACTGACGCGAACGGCCTCGCCCGCGTCCACCTTCAGCTTCCTCACTTTCAGGCGGGCCGTGCCGCATTGCTTCTGAGAGCGATAAGCGGCGGTGAGGAGATCGAGCTGCGGAAGATCGTCACGCCCGGTTAAGATTTATTTTCGGGGAAAAAGTCACTATCATCGACAGTGTGATCAGTATTCGTTTAAACGGAGAGCGGCTCGACGTCCCGGACAGCACAGGCCTTGAGAAGATGTTGGAGACCCTTTCGCTGCCAACAAAACGGATTGCGGTCGAATTGAACGGCCGTGTCATTCGCCGCGCAGACTGGCCCACGATCAATATCAGCGACGGTGACAAGATCGAGGTCGTTCATTTCGTCGGCGGCGGATAACTTTGCGTTCTTTGCGGCTTTGCGTGAAAATTGATTTGAATTTATGTCAGATCAATTCACGCTCGCAGGCTCCACATTTTCCTCACGGCTCATTATTGGCACCGGCAAATATCGTTCATACGATGAGATGACGGCGGCTCATTCGGCATCGGGCGCCGAGATGGTGACCGTTGCGGTCAACCGCGTCCCGCTTGACGGCTCGGCGGAATCATTTTTGGATCACCTCGACCCGAAAATGAAGATCCTTCCGAATACCGCGGGATGTTACGATGCCGATCACGCCATCCGTACGGCACGGCTCGCTCGCGAAGCTCTCGAAACGGATTGGATCAAACTCGAGGTCATTGGCGATCCGGTGACGCTGCTGCCGGACAACGAACAGACGCTTGCGGCGGCAAAGGTGCTCGTCGGCGAGGGCTTTATCGTGCTGCCATATTTTACCGACGATCTGATCATGGCAAAAAAACTGCTGGACGCCGGCTGTCCGGCGGTAATGCCATTGGCCTCACCGATCGGCTCGGGAATGGGCGTGCAAAATCCATCGAATCTCCGCATCATGCGCGAGCAGTTGCCCGACGCCGTTATCATTGTCGACGCGGGAGTCGGTGTTCCTTCGGACGCGGCCTTAGCGATGGAACTCGGTGCCGATGCAATTCTGATGAACACAGCGATCGCGGAGGCCGGCGACGCCGCACAAATGGCTACCGCTATGAAACTCGCTGTCCAGGCCGGACGCCTCGGCTACCTTGCCGGACGCATGCCGAGACGGCTGTACGCATCAGCGTCAAGCCCGATCGCCGGAGCGATCAAATAAAGGGCGGAAACACGACCGATACGGAGTGCGATCTTCGATATGCCGATTCAAGTCCTTTTTTTTTGGAGCCA
>CAYSMU010000434.1:0-3220 GCA_964432145.1 uncultured Chloracidobacterium sp. | reverse complement strand
GAGGTTGCGGTCAAGTGGTCGGCCAAGGAGATCGACCTAAACCAGCCGTTTCTCGTGATAATGAACGGCGTTCTTACTCCGGAAGGAAAGCTAGACCGGGAAAAGTCGAAGTTTGACGCCGCAAAGCAAAAGGGCGACCAGAAGATGATCGACACCGCCAAACTCGCTATCGAGGCGGTCGGCGACAGCGGTTTCCTGACGTATCTCAAGAGCCTGGGCGTCGATAAATTTGCCTTGACGCTCGTTCAGGACGATACGCAGATCACTGCGATCATCTCGGCACCGCAGAAAAACGAGAACGACGCAAAGACCATCGCGAGCGGGCTTAACGGATATATTTCGCTCGGCAAAACGACCGTCGAAAATCCGAGCGACGAACGCCTCCTGCTCGACAATGCAAAGGTCGTCGCCGACGGTAAGAACCTGATACTGAACTTCGTGATGCCGAAACCGGTCGCTCAGGAAATGATCAACCGCAAGCTCAAGGAAGCTCAGGCGAAAAAGGAACAGCAGCCCAAGCCCAACTCGGTCACGACCGTCCGGCCGGCAGACAACACGGCAAAACAGTAGTTTGAGCACTAAGAAGAGCCAAAATTCAATCATCGCCCTCGCCACACTCGGCGTGTACCTCGGCCTGTTGATGGCCGGTGCGACGCCGGGCGTTTTGGCCAACCCCGCGGCGATGACGCGGCAATTCGACGTCAAGGACGAGCTTGAACTCGAGGAAAAACTCGATAAAAAGCCTGATGACGAACGATCGCCAGTCAAAATGTCGGTCCAGATCTATCTGGAGGACGTCGAGCATTTCCTTTCGAACCTGCAGCGACTAAAGGACGCTGGCAAATTCGATCTCCGGAACGACACCTTCAGCTTGGCTCAGTCGACGTTGCTGCCCTGCGTGGACAGCAACCTTGCAGGACGCTACACGCCAATAAGGTTTGTAACGACGAGTGACTCATCGCGTCCCGCACTCGAATATCTCAGCCGCGGAATGGTCTATGGCTATTCTCTCGGCGACTGTGTTGTCAACGACGGGTTTGAGATCGCGGCGGCAGATTCGAGGTTTAATGTCGATCTCGACAAGAACGCGTTCTCGATAAATGTCCGCGTCAGGAAAGAAAACCCGCAGCGTGCCCACGACCTGATACGGTCGTTGGAGGGCACGATCAGGCTTTACGCAACCAATTCAAACCGCGTCCGCGAACGCGTGATCGAACGCACGACATTCCATGCGGAGAACGATCAGGTATTCGTCCGAACACGCCTTCCCAGGGCGGACCTCGACTCGCTGCTTGCCAAGGACGCAAAGTAGCGGCGAGCGGTAACATTTCTCGCCATTCCCCTAACATATTTATTGATAAGAGTTGCGTGAGGTAACGCAATGTTAGAGTCTATTGCATTACGCCGGCAGGGCGTACACGCTCAGCTCTTACTAAAGAGGAAATCATGGCTGTTAACAGTTTTGCAGATAAGTTAGTAAAGAAGATCTTCGGGTCGAGCAGCGACGTCTTTCTAAAGAACGTCAAACCCGTCGTCCAGCAGATAAACGAATGGGAGCCGAAGCTCCAGGCGATGACCGACGAGCAGCTTAAGGCACAGACGCCGAAGTTCAAGGAAATGATCGCCCGCCACATCGAGGGCATCGACGATAAGGAGCAGCGCCGCAAGGCCGAGCAGGAGATCCTTCATCAGATCTTGCCGGAGGCCTTTGCCACGGTGCGTGAAGGCTCACGCCGTGTGACCGGTATGCGGCACTTCGACGTGCAGATGATCGGCGGCGTCGCACTCCATCAGGGGCGTATCGCCGAGATGAGAACGGGTGAAGGTAAAACGCTCGTAGCGACCTTGCCGTCGTACCTTAACGGCCTGACAGGCCGCGGCGTTCACGTCGTCACGGTCAACGACTATCTCGCATCACGCGACGCCGAGTGGATGGGCAAAATTCACACCTTCCTCGGCCTGACCGTCGGCTGTATCCAGAACGATATGGACGACGTCGAACGTAAGGACGCCTACGCGTGCGATATCACATACGGAACGAATAACGAGTTCGGCTTCGATTACCTCAGGGATAATATGAAGTTCGATGTCGATTCGCTCGTCCAGCCGGATCATTACTTCGCGATCATTGACGAAGTCGACTCGATCCTCATCGACGAAGCGAGGACACCGCTTATTATTTCCGGTGCTTCGGACGAAGCGACCGATAAATACTACACCGCCAACCAGATCATCCCGCAGCTCGAAAAGGGCCACAAGGATGAGGAGACCAAGGTCACGACCGGTGATTATCTCGTGGATGAAAAGAACCACTCCGCGGTTCTCACCGAACAGGGCGTTTCGAGGGCCGAAAAGCTGCTCGGCGTCGCGAATCTGTACGACCCGGCGAACATGGACATGCTCCATTGCGTCGAGCAGGCACTCAAGGCCCACACGCTTTACAGGCTCGACCACCATTATGTGGTCCAGGAAGGCGAGGTCATCATTGTCGATGATTTCACCGGACGCCTTATGCACGGCCGGCGTTGGTCGGACGGGCTTCACCAGGCTGTCGAAGCGAAAGAAGGCGTCAAGATCGAACGTGAGAACCAAACACTTGCCACGATCACGCTGCAGAATTACTTCCGAATGTACGAGAAACTCGGCGGCATGACAGGTACCGCCGAGACCGAGGCCGAGGAATTCAACACGGTGTACGGCCTTGACGTCGTCCAGATCCCGACGAACATGCCGATGGTCCGCAAGGACGGCTCGGACGTTATCTACCGCACGCTGCCTGAGAAATGGGACGCGGTGGTCGAGGAGATCAAGGAACTTCACGCCAACGGACAGCCCGTGCTGGTCGGTACCGTATCGGTAGAGAATTCAGAGCTGGTCGCCTCGAAGCTCAAGGCGATGGGCGTTCCGCACAACGTGCTCAATGCCAAATACCACGAACGCGAAGCCGAGATCATTGCTCAGGCCGGGCGAAAAGGTGCGGTCACGATCGCCACAAACATGGCCGGACGCGGTACGGATATCCTGCTCGGCGGTAATCCCGACTTCCTCGCCCGCGAATATCTGAAACGTCAGGAGATCAACCCGGACGAGGCGACACCCGAGCAGTTCGAAGAAGAGCTGCGTAAGGCAAAGGCCGTTGTCGCTGCTGAACACAAGGAAGTCGTCGCTGCAGGCGGCCTTCATATCCTCGGCACCGAGCGTCACGAATCGCGGCGTATCG
>CAYSMU010000433.1:0-3235 GCA_964432145.1 uncultured Chloracidobacterium sp. | reverse complement strand
TCTTCACCATTGCACCCGGAACAACAGCTCCGTTCGGGTCGGTGACCGTACCCGAGATCGAACCGGTAGTCTGGGCCTGAATAGCCAATTGCGCGATAAAAACGGCGCAAATAGCTATTGCTATTTTGGTAAACTTTCTCATTTTTTCCTCCTCAAGAAAAATAGATCGTGGATTCACTATAAAGTGCGAATAAATAAAATAAGTACTTTTCAAAGAACAAAAATGGAAGGCTTGACCGCCGGAAATGTCCATCAGGATCTCAGCGGTTTTCCGGTTCCTTTTGAGATCTACACCTCTTGAAAATGGTCAATTACGAACTGTTGACTTGAACAGAATGATTTTTAGGGCAAGTTTGGTGCCATCTAACCGTCGCCGTACCCTTCACGAACCATTTCGGCACAAAACCTAGCTTCAGGTGTCAACACCTGCTGTAGCCGCGATATATTTGCGTTACAGATTACCAACTTTTTCGTATTTCCGTTCAATTATATGGATAATAGTTCATAGGTCAGGCTGAAGTGTCGGCTGCCCGAGAGTTTGTGTCGCTGATAACCCTTAAGGCTTAGGCTCACTCTTTGCCTGCTGGATCATCTGTTTGATCTGCGGAGCATCCGGGGCATTGGGAGCGAGTTTGACGTATGCCTCTAGTTCGCTAATGAATTTCGCCTTGTTGCCGCGTGAATTGTAGATGATCGCTAGTATACGGTGAGCCTCGCGCATTTTTGGATCACCCGCCTTCGTCGCGATCAGAAGTTCCGTCTCGGCCTCATCGAACTTACCTTCATTCGCCAGGGCTTGTCCCAGGAAAAAGTGGGCCACGACCGAGGACAAGTCTAGCTTGATCGCCGCGCGAAGCACGGTCTCGGCCTCGACATATTGTTTAAGATTGAACAGTGCGATGCCGAGGTTCAAAAGCGGTGCGAACGATTCTGAATTGATCTTGAGTGCCGATCTGAACGCAGTCGCAGCTTCCGCATTGTCGTTCATGCGGAGGTGCAGAACCCCTATCTCATTAAATGCCTGAACAAATGTTGGATGGATCTCGACTGCCAGTCTGAGTTCTCCTAAAGCTCCTTTAAGGTCACCTGCCTTGGACATCGCGGTCGCCTTGACGTAATGCTCGAGCGCAGGTTTAGGCACATCGGCAAATTCCGCGTTCACGACGCCAGCCTTTGGCAGATCAGAGCCCTTCGACTTCAATACAACATTAAGGGTATAGGTCGAGGCAGGCGAACCTCGAAGCTGGATCACGTCGACCACCTGACTAAACGGCTCGAAATCCTTTTCCTTGTCTATCGTTACCGTATAGTTTCCATTTGGCACCCCGCGTATAACGAAGTTCCCTTTCTCATCGGTCATTACGGTCCGGTCGCCACGGGTCATCGTGCTAAGCCGGATCTGAATTCGACGGGCCAGCCGCCCGCCCGAGTCCGTAAAGACCGAGCCCGCAATGATATTCTGACCACCTAGCCCCGAGTCCATGCCTTCCCCAGGGATCACCTGGGCCGCGGTGACCGTCGGCAAAATGAAAAAGGCTGATAGGACGGCTGACAAAAGTCTAAGATCTAAGATCGATCGATGTTGCATAACTTCCTCTTCATATCATGTTCCGGGCAAAAGCAGAAATAGGCGTCGCCGGGAACGACGACGCCTAAAATAGGGTCAAGATTCGCGAAAGGCCGATTAGAGCCTCTCGCGAACAAACACTAGAACCTGATGCTTCCAGTGAAGTGAATGATCCTTTGGCTGCCGCTCGTTCCCGTTATTCTGCCAAAAGTGGACGAATTCCAGGACTGAGTACCAGCTGCAAAGTTCGGGTGATTAAGAATGTTGATGAACGTAGTCTTCAATTCGCCACGCACGCGCTCCGTAAACGGAATTCGCTTGACAAGGCTTGCATCAACGTTGAAATACCTTGGGCCGTGCAAACTGTTGAATGGGAAGTTGCCCATCGAACCGGCCGCAGGGTCACCGAGAATACCCGGCTTGATCGTCGATCCCGTATAGCGTCCCTGAGCATTCGTGGTAATGTTCAGGAGATCAGGATTAATGAAGAACAAGCCAAGAGGTGTATTGTAAAATCCAACATTCTTCTTGAACTCCTCGAAGGACATACCAAGCAGTTGAGCCGGCCCGCCGGAAAACTGATTAAAGGTAGCGTTCGGAGAACTGATGTAGAACGGAGGACGCGTGGCCCACGTCACGATCGAGCCGATCGTCCAACCGCCGATCACCCGATCGACAAAGCCATTGGCATTGCCCAAGAACGACTTACCGCGGCCGAACGGAAGATCATAGATCGCATTGGCAACGAAGCGATGAGTCTGGTCCTGAGACGACCGCATATAGTCGACACCCTTATTACGCTGAGTCCAGAAACTGGCCAAGTCGGACTGGCTCGTCTGGTTTCCGGCAGCATTGTTGAGGGATTTGCTAAACGTATAATCCGCCTGGAACTGAAGTCCGCCCGAGAAGCGGCGCCGCAGCTCGACCTGAAGCGAATGATAGTTCGACATCGAATCGTTTGTTAGTACGATCGAGTTCAATGCGTTCGGGTTCGCAACGAAGAAATTTGCCGGTATCCCGTTAAGCGGATTCTCACGATTCGTCCGATACGTGTTGCTGAAGGCAAGCGTATTGGCAAGCGAACCGGCAGCGTTGTTGTTCAGATTCGTGATAAATCCGGAACTTGCAAAACCCGACGTACTCGTACCTGCGAAGCCGGAGAAAAACGCCGAAAAGATAGGTAGCGGTACGCAGGCTGCACAAGCGGGAAGCCCTGCAACGCCATTGGGGGCGAAATTTGTTCCCCCGCGAGCCGCCAGGTTGGCTTTCGCTCTATTGAACTCAGCAAGGAATCCATTTTCAAAGATATTGACCTCGTTAAGGTTATACGCACGCCACAGCTTGACGGCGTGATTACCCGTATAACGTACTTCGAAGGCAGTATCCTTGAAGATCTCCCTTTCGTAACCGATATTCCACTGCTGTACATATGGAACAGCGATATCCGGATCGATCGTCCAAAGGCCGTTGTTCGGATTCAGCAGATTGTTGGCTCGGTCTGTGACCGGTATCGAAAATACAGGCGTGGTCAGCGGCACACCCGCGGCGGTCAGAACGCCCGTCGGGGTCGTATTCGCCGCCGTCTGGATCAGGCCGGGATTCGTCGTTCCCACACCCATCGCATTACTGATGACCGTGAAGCCGTCGCGTGTGTACGAAATCGAATAC
>CAYSMU010000432.1:2785-3251 GCA_964432145.1 uncultured Chloracidobacterium sp. | reverse complement strand
GTCGAACCTGGCCTACCTCGCCAATCTGGAAATCATTCGAAAATCCAGCGAAGTGCTTTTTCCTCTCAACGTGCCGCTGCTGCGGAGTTTCTTTAACCGGTTCCTCGTGAAATTCTGGCCGTGGGGCGCTTTCGGATTGATTCAATTGTTGATCGCGCGGCCGGTGGGACCGCCCGGGCTTGTCCGTCCGAAAGTAAGCGTTGTCATTCCGGCGCGGAACGAGCGCGGCAATATCGAGGCGGCCATCCGCCGTACGCCGGAAATGGAAGGCGGGACGGAGATTATCTTCGTAGAGGGAAACAGCAGCGACGGCACGGCCGATGAAATCCAAAAGCAGATCGCGGCGCATCCAGATCGCGACATGAAACTCATCCTCCAGGGAAAAGGCATCGGCAAGGGCGACGCTGTTCGGAAGGGTTTCGCGGCGGCGACGGGCGACATCCTGATGATTCTCGATGCCGATCTA
>CAYSMU010000432.1:0-2775 GCA_964432145.1 uncultured Chloracidobacterium sp. | reverse complement strand
TAACGGTGCCGCCGGAGTACCTTCCTCGTTTCGTGGACGCGATCCAGCGCGGCAAGGGGGAATTCATTAACGGCACCCGCCTCGTCTATCCCATGGACGAGGACGCGATGCAGTTTCTGAACAAATGCGGCAACCGGTTCTTTTCCATCTTGTTCAGCTGGCTTCTAAACCAACCGATCCGCGACACCCTTTGCGGAACGAAAGTGCTCACAAAAGCAAATTACGAAACCATCGCGCGCAACCGCCATTACTTCGGTGATTTTGACCCCTTTGGAGATTTCGACTTGATCCTCGGCGCGGCCAAAGCGAACCTGAGAATCACGGAAATACCGGTGCGTTACGAAGCTCGTCGCTACGGTACGACGAATATTAGTCGATTCAAGCACGGCTGGCTGCTTTTGAAGATGAGTTGGGTTGCATTCAAGAAGTTGAAGATGCGATAGGATCGTGTCGATGCCCAATGAACCGGACGCACAAGATTTTTTCGACGCGACCCCTCCTGATACGGGCCCGAGGCCGCCTGTCGTTCGTACTCCGCGAAGGGCACTTCGCGCCGCGACCATAACGGCGTTCCTGCTGTTGGTGGTCGCCCCTAGCGCGATCTGGATCGCTCGCGACCGGTCCGTGTGGCCGTGGGACCAAGCGTGGTACGGAGAATTCTCGGTCAAATTGTATCGCGCGCTCAAGACACAGCGCGAGACCTGGATCGAGCAGATGCTGAATGCATCGCCGACCAAGCCGACGGCGGTCACCTGGCTCGGACAACTCTTCGTTCCGCTGGGCCGGCGCTTCGGACATATCGAGGCGGGTCTGCTCCTTTCAATTCTGCTGGTTCAAATGGGCACGCTGGTCCTGGTTTACCGGATCGCGCGGCACCTCGTGCCCGATCGGCCAAAGGTCCATATCGCCGCGTGTCTGTTTGTCGCCTCCGCCCCGCTGTTCATCGGAATGTCGCAAAGCTATCTCGCCGAGCCTTTCCAGATGTTGGCGGTTGCATGGATCTATTGCATCGCCGCGCGCGGCCCGCTCCGAAGCCGGTTGGTGCAAGCCGCGGAACTGATCGCCGCGGCCACTCTCTGCATACTCACCAAGACCACGACCCCCCTTTACTGTCTACTGCCCGGCATCGTGGGGATCGTCTGGGTGTTTCGCCGAAGACCGCCCGAGAGCGGCCGTAATTGGGCCACCGTACTCATCGGCGTCCCGGTGCTGATCGGCACCGGCGTGTTAGTGATCGCCACGACCGCATGGTACTACAGGAATTTCTCCCAGGTATTGCACCATGTCCGGATCGCCTCGTCCGGCGAAATCTCGCTCCTGTACGGACAACAGCGACCATTTCTCGAAAAGACCGCGATGTGGGCGAACGCGATGCAGCAGTGCTTCATGCTGGAGCCGATCGTCTGGGCTGTGGCCGCCGGTCTCGTCGTCGCCATCCTGGTGAGGATCGACTGTCGGTTTCGCCATATTCCGGGCGGCAACAAACGCCTGGATTTGCTCGCCGCGCTGGCGGCGATGCATGTCGGGGTGGTGCTGACGGTGTTCTCGTTGGCGATCCCAGAGGAGACGCGATACCTTCTGCCGACCATCGTGCCCCTGGTGGTATTGGTCATTTGGACTCTGGCCCAAATGCGCGACAAGTCTTTTTCGGCGGTGGCCTGCGTCTTGCTGGCAGGGCAGTGGACGATCAACCATTTGCAGGCTCACGGGCATCTGGCTCATCGCTCCGACGTCACGCCCTGGCTAATGCCTGCGGAGATCGACGCCGGGCGACATGATGAGATCGTCCACCTGGTGCGGTCAACCACGATCGAGGATCGTCGCGACCAAATGAACGTGATTGGTGTTGACTATCCTTGGCTCAACCAAAACTCGTGCGAATTCTTTTCCGTTCAAGCCACGCTTGATGGCTCTTCAGAATGCCGCTTTACTTCTCTCGGCTTCGCGGAAACTGACGCCAACCGCGCATGGAACCGCCTTCTGAACGATTTGAATTCGCCGTATTTTGTGTCCGTTGAACCGAAACATCGCCCGCCGAGCGATCAGTTCAACGTTGTCACCTTATCGGTTCTGGAACGAGTCGAAACGGACAAACGTTTCACGCGCGTGCCGTTCGAATCGCGATTTGGAATAATAGTGTTCAAACAAACACATTAGAACCGGCCTGTTCCCCTTGAAAGTCTCCCCTCCTGGAGCTTGTCGGCCGACCCAAATGCATTTATCATGTCGTGCTCCAGTGAAGGGAGCCTCGCGCCAAAATACAAACGACCAAGCATGCGATTGAGGATTGTCGGGTGTTTTCGCCCATCGCCGCTATCAAATCCCGGCTGACCCATCCGCTTACCCGCGGGTTACATATCGACTCGCCTCGAACGACCGAGCTGCGCCGGCAAATCGTGCTCAACAAACCATTCTTGCGCCGAATCTACGAAGAGTGGTATCGGCTTTTGGCCGAGACGGTACCGGCCGGACCGGGAGACGTGCTGGAAATCGGCGGCGGGGGCGGCTTTCTCCAGCGATACGTCCCCGATTTGATCACGTCGGACGTTTTCCCCTGCGAGGGTATCGATCGACGAGTCGACGCCCACTCTCTTCCCTTCGAGAACGCCTCTCTGCGGGCGGTTTTGCTCACCGACGTCCTTCACCACCTTCACGACGTGCGACGTTTCTTCCACTCCGCCGCGCGTTGTGTTCGTCACGGCGGCGTGATCGCGATGGTTGAACCGTGGGTGTCATCCTGGTCAACCTTTATCTATGGGAGACTTCATCACGAGC
>CAYSMU010000431.1:0-3261 GCA_964432145.1 uncultured Chloracidobacterium sp. | reverse complement strand
GTGTGTCTGAAAGATCGTGACGTGATCTCTCAACCGCTTCCGGATCTCTCCGCACTTTCGCGGTCCGGTGTCGCAGATGGCGTTGTGGGTAGCTATTGCGTTTTTCTGCCGATAGCGATTCGAGTGGCGCATCGGCGGCCTCGGTGCCCACGCCGCGTCTCGGTGGTCTCGGGAGTCTCGGGAGACAGTCTGACGTGAAATGCATCCGTTTTTTCCCGGAACGAAGGGTGAAAAAGCGATGACCCAGGTACCGTATTCCGGTGACCAGACGAGCCATTCCCGGTGACCTGAGGGACAAAAATGCGCTTATTCCGGATATTAACTCGTTCCGCATCCGTACCCTACGATATCCGGAAACCCGAAATCAAGAAAAAGGCCGCCTTTGCAGGCAGCCTTCATCTCGATCAATTTCAAAATGTTCTAAACCGACGCTCCGGGATAACCCGATCCGAGCCGGCCGGCATCGCCCTCGGCGAGGGAATTGACCAGCTCATAATGAAAGTAGTCAAATTTCGAGGCGACCGGCGGCTGAACACGCTTGTCGTACATCTCCCGCGAACGGTCAATAGCCTCCTGCAGGCGGCTGTATAGATCGCTCGCCTCGCGACCCTCGATCACCTTTTTTTCGTTGTAAAGCTTGATCTCGGAGACCAAAAGCCGCGCAAACCGACGGGCATCGTTGTGGCTTCTCCGTTCCTCCTCGGGAACATCGATCGGCAGATCGACCGGTCGGTCGCTAAGCCGAGCCCTTGGAACGGCCGGGGCCGGCGCTACGGGTTCGACGATCTGCTCAACGGCAGGCTCGAAACCGCCTGAAGGCATTCCCGCCGGGGCGAATTCTTCCGCGGTCCGCTCGAACGGCGAACTGCCAAATGCGGCCGGTTCGGGCTCGCGTGCCTCGAACTGGACGGCAGGCTCCGGTTCGTGGACCGGCTCAAATGACTGAACGGGTTCGGCAAACGGCTCGGGCTCGATGGCCGTCTGGACCGTCTCGAAACTCTGGTATTCAAACGTTTCAGCCTCGACTGGTTCGGGCGTTGCCTCGTATCCGTCGACCGCCGTAAAGGGCGAATCGGCGTACGAAATATCGCTCTCCGGCTTGTATTCAGGCGCAGGATCGAACACCGGAGTCGGCTCTTGGGGAAAGCCGCCTTCGAACGAAACACTCTCGCTAAACGCAAAACTCGATGGTTCGGCAGAACTTTCAACAGCCGGCTGGGCCGCTGCCGAATCGGCAAATGAA
Organism: uncultured Chloracidobacterium sp.; assembly: GCA_964432145.1. GTDB lineage: Bacteria > Acidobacteriota > Blastocatellia > Pyrinomonadales > Pyrinomonadaceae > OLB17. Next base: position 2,018 of record CAYSMU010000431.1, on the reverse strand, counting down.
TGCTCGGCCTCGTGCTGAACATTTTCGAGATCAGGTGCCGCGGCGGCAGATCCGCCTGCACGCGTCGGTTGGGCCAACGCGTGAAGCTCCACGGTAAGGCCGGCAACCCGGACAAGCATCTCTAATGCCTCCAGATTCGGAGCAATGCCGTTTTCGCCATGATCGGCGTACAGGACGGCAACCCCGCGGCCGCGGGCCATCAGCGGGATCGCATACATCTTGTCAGGGTGGCCATAGCCCAGTTTTTCAAGGAAGCTATCGTCATCGGCATTAGCTCCGGCATGTCCCTCAACCGTCGAAAGCGAACGCACCGCGTCGCCGAGGATCGAACCGGACGATGTCGGGAAATGCACCTCGCGAACTGCGGCTTCAGTAGATTCGTCGCTCGTTCCAAAGACCTTCCAGCCGGCGAAATGTTCATTTTTAACGATGAAAAATGCTCCTCGCGGGGCGAAGTCTTCGGCGTGCTGGACCAGGGATTTGAGGATCGACGACTGCGAATCCTTACCGCTGATGTCGTTGATCGCGTCACGAAGCTTATCGTAAACAGGCTCAGGGGCAGACTCGGCTCGGGCCGGTTCGAGCTTTTCAGCCTCGGCCATGGCAGTCGCGGCGATCTTTGCCCCTTCGTCGCGGGCAAGACGCAGATGCTCTGCGACCGAACCTGAAAATGCCGGATCGACTTCCCGCTCCGCTTCGAAACGGGCGCCAAACGCATTTAGTGCTTCGTCAAGCTGGCCCTTATGGCGCTCGAACTCGGCTTCGATCTTGCCCCGAAACTCAGCAGTTTCCTGCCGCATTTCGGCTACGATGGCTTTTAGATAATTCTCGAATTCCATCCGCAGGGACTGTTCGAGTTCTTCGCTATTCACTAGGTTTCTCCTCCATCAAATGGTGCAACTTGTAGAAAATGCGGGCGGCTGGTGGAACTGGGTAGAAATTAGAGACCCGAGGATGAGGGCGATACGCACACGCCGTCACCTACGAATTATGACGAATTCAGTGATGTAAAGTCAAGAAATTCTTAATGTTCAACAAAATAAAATTTGTTGAACGAATGGCGCGTATCAGGTTGCGAGCACCGTGATCTCGGGGTCGATCTCTTCGCGGATCATATTTTCGATGGCCATCAACGTTCCGGTTAGCGAACTCGGGCAGCTGCCGCATGCTCCCTCGTACCGTATCTTGAGAGTATTGTCAGCAAGCTCGAGCACCTCCAGCCAGCCGCCGTCGCCGGCGAGGTATGGGCGAATGCGTTCGTCGAGCAGCGCCTCGATCTCACGGAGCTTAGGATCATCGCTCGCGGCCGCGGCAATAGCACCTCCGACAGCAGCAGCAGCGGGTTTTGTCCCATTGACGGACTGAACCGGCTCGGCCGCGCGGATCGGGACCGCGAGGTCAGGCAGTATCTCGTCCCACTCTGCCTCATCGGTCTTTTCGACCGTTATCATCTTGTCCATATAAAAGACCGAGACAACGTTGCCGACATCAAAGATCGAACTCGCGAGTTTGTCATCGGCCCCGGCATCCGCCGATTTGAACGAATGTGACGTACCCCAAGAGACTGGCTCTTTGAGGATGAATTTTACCGCGTTTGGATTCGGCGTCTCCTGAATATCTGCGATCTTGGGCATAACGAATATCGAAGGCTTGGAAACCTTACATTTTCGTCAACATTATACAACATCAGTGGCCCATTTTCACAAATTGAGCACAAATCAAAAGAGCGGGAGAGTCGAAATACAACCCAACCGCCCGAAATCAGACGACCCGGAACAGATCGGAAGTAAAAATTCCGATCTACTTAACGAGAACCCAGTTCCCCGCTATTCCGTTATGTGAATATCCTCGTTCTTGTTAACGCGACCCGAAAGGAACACCGCTCCGAGTGCGATGGTCGCAATGACCAGGACCGCAAAGATCACAAGATAAAGGGTATTAGCGCTGCTCGTATACTTAAGCCATGAGAATACGGCACCGACCGCCGTCACAAGAGCTAATACGGCATAAAGCATGTC
>CAYSMU010000430.1:2742-3276 GCA_964432145.1 uncultured Chloracidobacterium sp. | reverse complement strand
CGGAAATTACGTCGTCTGCAGCTCCCGTTGGAACGGCATTCGTGGGGCTGCGACTTGGGGCAGCGGCAGCGTTGGGGTAACAGGAAATATCTCTCCGGCGAATAGCATTGTTGGATCATTGCCGAATGACGGAATATGCAATAACGGTTTGGTAGCACTCAGCGACGGTAATTACGTTATTAACAGTAGTGCATACAATAATGGGGGAGCGGTCAGTGCTGGATCTGTGACCTGGGCAAATGGGTCAGCGCCCAGCGGTGCCATCGTTACTGGTGCAAATAGTCTTGTAGGCGGAACAAGTTCCGATATGGTAAGTGTTGACAGTCGCCTCGCGTACTCTGGGGGAGGTGTTTATCCCTTCGGAGATGGCGAATATCTCGTCAGGAGCCTTAATTGGAGGATCCCTTTTACAGGGCCCAGGGTCGGTGCGGTTACCTGGGGTGAAAAAAAATGGTACTACCACGGGGCTAATAAACTCGGCAAATAGTGTAATTGGGGGAAACCTAACATCACTCCAACTATTTCTTTACTTGG
>CAYSMU010000430.1:0-2732 GCA_964432145.1 uncultured Chloracidobacterium sp. | reverse complement strand
CAGCCTAACCATAATAAGGTTACTTTCTTTTCAAAGCGGCCTTTTGGTACACCTACTCCGACGACAACACCGACAAATTCGCCTACCGCCACGCCAACAAATACACCTACTGCGACTCCCACGAATACACCGACGGCAACACCAACGAATACTCCGACTGCCACGCCGACCGCATCGCCGACACCGGGAGCTGGTTTTGAGAGCGACGTTTCTCCGAGAACCGCTGGCGACGGTATCGTCATCACCGGCGATGTCGTTCAGATAAGGCGTTTTGCTACTGGACTCGACACCCCAGATCCGTTAACAAACGAGTTCCAGCGAGCCGACGCCGCTCCGCGCGGGACGTTTGGCGACGGTGTCATCAATTCTGGTGATGTGACACAGGCACGACGTTACGCTACCGGCCTCGATCCGCTAACGGCGGCAGCCGGGCCCACGACCGCGGCGTCAATGATACCCGCATCTGTCTCAAAACTGATCGATGATGTATATGGGTACTTCTGTGGTTCAGAGATCCGTGTGGGTGTAACTCGACCGGCCGGATCTTCGATCATCGCTCCAGTAGAGATCAACGCAAACGGTGATGCGGTAGCGATTACCTTCACCCTGGAATACGATCCAACGGCTCTAACTAATCCACGTGTGGTCTTAGGCGATGCGTTTGGGCCGGATGCGGTGCTGACATTTAACGATACAAAAGAAGGGGAGATAGGAATATTGGTCGATTCGGCATCACAGATGACGGCGTCAAAGAATTCGAAAACAGTAGTATTTGTGACGTTTGATATGGTTGGTGAAACGGCGCAGCCATCAGTCTCAATCACGGGTTCGGTTGCGCCGCTTAGTGTTTCGGATCCCTTTGGTAATCCGCTTGCGGCTCGGTGGTATTAGCGAGCGGGGGTACTTGGACGGTGCCCTTACTCCGTGCGGGCTTCTGCAACAAAGTCGCTCTTGCCGCCGGTCTTTGATTCGAGTTTGATCTCGGAGATGACGATGTCTTTCTGCACCGCCTTGCACATGTCGTAGATCGTGAGGGCGGCGACCGTGACGGCGGTGAGGGCTTCCATTTCGACGCCGGTCTGCGCGTTCGTGACGGCCTCGGCGGTCAGTGAGACGCCGTAGTCGGTCAGTTCGGCGGTGACGTTCACCTTTGAGAGATTGATCTGGTGGCAAAGCGGTATCAGCTCAGAGGTCTTTTTTGCGGCCATGATGCCGGCGATGCGGGCGATCTCGAGCGGGTCGCCCTTGGGAGTTGACCGAGTCCGGAGAGTTGACAGAGTTTCAGTGTTGAGGAAGACACGGCCTGAGGCGACGGCGCGGCGTGTGGTCACGTCCTTGGCAGAGACATCGACCATCTTTATCTTCCCGGCCTCGTCAAAATGTGACAGATCTGACATTTGGTTATCCTTCGATGAGTGATGCCCAGCCGCGCGGCGTCATACGCGATACGACACGGCCCGGATCGACCGTCGCGACGAAATTAGCGTCGTCTCGCGGCGAGACGCCCTTACCATCAATATCACACAACAGCGGCCCCCGAAAGCGCTTGGCCAGGCTGAAGAGCGTGTAGCCGTGCGAACGGAGCAGTTCCTTTGCGGGCGAATTCGGCTCGCGGCTGTCCTCAAAGACAATGTCCCGGATAGCATGACGGCCGAGTATGCCGTCGGCTCCGGTAAAGGCGTCGAATTCGTGGCCCTCGATATCAAATTTCGCAACGCCGATCTCAATACCGGCCAGCAGAATGTTGTCGAGCTTTTCGAGCTCGATCTTGACGGTCTCGAGGCTGGCGGTATCGTTCTCAGACTCGGTGACAAATGCTACGCCGGGATTGCCGGCCCACGAACGCGGCATCGCGAGCGTCCCTTCGCCGCTGTGGGATGAAAGTGCCTCTTTGTGGACCTCGACCGTTGCCATTTCGGCGCCGCTCCAAAGAGCACAATTCGCGAGCAGTTCGTCGTGCATCCGCGGCTGCGGTTCGAAGGCGATGACCTTTCCGGCCGCACCGCACCGCACGGCCATCAGCGATGTGAAATACCCGAAATTCGCTCCGACATCGAGCGCCGTCTCGCCCGGTTCGATAAGTCGCCAGATCGTCTCAGCGGCGACAAGGTCGTACGTGCCCTTGAGCCAGATCGAATTCGGTATCAGCCCGGGAAGCGAAACCCGAATGTCGGCCCCCCACGGCAGTCGGGCGATCTGAGTGCCGGCCGCACCGGCGATCCGCCGCCGGGCCCGCCGAACGATCTGACGCGGACGGTAGAAATACTCGGGAAGGTAAAACTTCCATCGGAGCTTTGCCCAGAATTCGTTTGAGTCAGACGGCATAATGAGCGGGCAATCAGCCCCTTGGCAGGCTTAGAAACTTTACCGTGTCGCCCGTTTCGATATTGGTACCTCGCGGGACGACCGCAAGGCAATCGGCAGCCGAAAAAGTGACAAAATCGGACGAGCCGAGGCTCCGCAGCGGCGTAATGCTTGCGACCCCGTCATCGAGATACGAGAGTTTGCACGGCAGGTAACTGTCGCGTTCCTTTGTTGCCTTGATCACGGCGGACGCAATTGCCACACCGTTGCCCAGGGCCTGTTCGCTGGCGCCCTGCATTCGCCGGATCGCCCCGGCCGCAAAAAGATAGAATGCGACCGCCGCCGAGACCGGATTGCCGGGCAGCCCGAAGACCAGCGACCTGCCCAGCCTCGCGAAAACCGTCGGCTTGCCGGGTTTGAGGCGGACC
>CAYSMU010000429.1:0-3289 GCA_964432145.1 uncultured Chloracidobacterium sp. | reverse complement strand
AAAACGCAGGATCTGCTAATGCTAATATTCGGGCAAAGTTAGAAGAACCTCTTTTGCCGAATTCGCCGACCGCTCGCGCAGGCGGTCCTGACAAGACCATTCCGACGTCGAACTGGAGCCGGGACAATTTCGAGGCCGCGGTTGTCGAGATCAAGGAGTTGATCAATGCCGGCGAATGCTACCAAACTGTTCTTTCGCAATGCTTTACGCGGCCGACCGACGCTTCGGCGGTCTCGATCTATCGAGCTATCCGCTCACTCAATCCGTCGCCGTATATGTTCCTGTTGAGTTTCGGCGATAAGCAGATCATCGGTGCGTCGCCAGAGATGCTCGTCCGATGTGAAGGCGAGCGTCTCGAATATCGCCCCATTGCCGGTACGCGAAAACGCGGGGCGACGCTAGCCGAGGATGAGGCACTTGCCGACGAAATGCGCTGTGATAAGAAAGAGGTCGCCGAACACCTGATGCTTGTAGATCTCGGCCGTAATGATCTCGGCCGCGTCGCCGAATACGGGAGTGTCAAGGTGGATACGCTAATGAGCGTTGAGAAATATTCGCATGTGCAGCATCTGGTTAGTTCGCTGTCAGCGAAATTAAGAAGAGGCCTTGACCGGTTCGACGCACTGGCGGCTTGCTTCCCTGCCGGTACCGTTTCAGGTGCACCCAAAGTGCGTTCGATCGAGATTATTCGCGATCTCGAACCGACGGATCGCGGCGTTTATGCGGGTGCGGTTGGCTATTTCGACTATTCGGGCAATATGGACACGTGCATCGCGATCCGCACGCTAGTGCTCGAAAACGGTGTCGCGAAGATCCAGGCAGGTGCGGGCATCGTAGCGGATTCGGTGCCGGAATTGGAGTTCGAAGAGACAGTGAACAAAGCGAAAGGGTTGCTCCGAGCAGTCGAGATCGCGGAGAGCGGTGCAGTATAAATGACCGATACGATCCTAAATCACTACTTTGAAGAGTTTCACCGCCGCCGCGACGTTGATCCGTCCGACGCCGAGGCTCTGCTCGATGCCTTGATCTTGAGTGACGATGTGCCGTTGCTGGCCGAAGTGTTGTCAGCCTGGAATGAAAAGGGTACGACCGAGGACGAGTTGTTCGCTCTCGCATCGATCATGCGTGCAAGAATGAAGCGGATCTACTCCCGCCACGAGACGTTCGTCGATACGGTCGGAACGGGCGGAAGCCGCTTTAAGACATTCAACGTTTCAACGGCGGCGGCATTTGTGATCGCCGGTGCGGCGGTACCGGTAGCCAAGCACGGCAATCGAGCAGCGACGAGCCGATCGGGCAGCGCCGACGTGCTCACTGATCTCGGGATCGACATTGACGTTGAGCCCGCCGAGGCCGAACGACATCTCAACGACTACGGTCTTTGCTTCATGTTCGCACCGCGTTTCCATTCTCTTTCGGCGTCGCTCGCCGCGGCTCGACGGACGCTTCACATGCCGACGATCTTCAATAATCTTGGGCCGCTGTGCAATCCGGCTGATGCTCCTCATCATGTGATCGGAGTGTGGCATGAGAATATGCTTGAAAAGACAGCGAACGTCCTTTCGCGGCTTGGGGCGAAACGCTCATGGATCGTACACGGTGAGAATGGCCTCGATGAGATCGCTCTTAACGGCAGAACTCACGTCGCAGAGATCGTAGACAGAACGGTCAAACGGTTTGACATAACCACGGCGGATTTCGGTGTGACCACTCATGGCAACGCTCTACCGTCAAAATGCTCGGCAGAGGAAAGTGCTGCGATAATCACCGAGATTCTACATAACGAACGGAAAGGAGATAGCGCCGAGACGATCGTGCTTATGAACGCGGCAGCGGCGGTATTTATAACAGGAGGGGCAGAAACCTTGCCGGGGGCTTTTAAGATGGCGGAAGACAGCATACGCAGCGGCGCGGCGGCTAAAAAGCTGGAAGACATGCGGAGACCAAGCACAAGATGAGCACGACATTTCTGCGGAGAGTAACGGCGGAAGCTCGTGAACGCGTTGCTCAAATACGAAAATTCGACTATTTCGAGAGACTCAAGATCCTTGCCGAACAGCGGCGGGACGCGAAGGAGCGGCATCGGTTTCACGCTGCACTGTCGCGCCGCGACTGTACGAACCTCATCGCGGAAATTAAACGTGCATCACCGTCAAAAGGCGTCCTAAATAGCGGCGTCGACGTTGCAAATCTCGCCCGTTCATACGCGGCCGGTAACGCCGCTGCGATCTCGGTGCTAACCGAGCCGGAATATTTTGACGGCTCCGTTGCCGACCTCGTCGCAGCCTCCAGAGCGGTCGAAATACCAGTTCTAAGAAAGGACTTTATCGTCGACGAATATCAGATAGTCGAGGCCGCGGCCGCAGGTGCGGCAGCGATCTTGCTGATCGTCGCTGCCTTGAACGCCGACGAATTACATTCCCTTTATCAAGCCGCGGCGAAATTCGGCCTAGATGTGTTGGTAGAGGTTCACGACGCGGCGGAAATGCAGACCGCGGTCAAGATCGGTGCGGCGATCGTCGGTGTCAACAACCGGGACCTGAACTCGCTCGAAGTCTCGCTCGACACCTCACGAAAATTGATCGCTAACAAACCCGCCGGCATTTTGATGGTTGCCGAAAGCGGCATTGCGTCTCGTTCCGAGATCGACGAACTTCGCGAACTCGGCTACGATGCCTTCTTGATCGGCGAGACGTTGATGCGAAGTGAGAATGTCGTCGAAACCTTGCGAGGTTTAACCGAATGACCAAGGTAAAGATCTGCGGGATCACGAATTTATCCGACGCGGAACATGCCGCAGCCTCGGGTGCGGACGCATTGGGATTCAATTTCTATCGAGACACCAAGAGGTATGTCCCGGCGCACAAGGCGGAAGCGATTGCACAGCAGCTACCTGCGGCAGTTATGAAAGTGGGCGTTTTTGTAAATGGAACTCTCAACGAGATATTGAAGACAGCATTTGTCGCTGAATTGGATGCTATTCAGTTGCACGGTGATGAAACGCCGGAGTTTGTTGCTGAACTTCGCAAGGAGACCGATGCGATGGTCATCAAAGCCTTTCGAACGGAGGCTGATATTGATCTAAATGAAATCACTCGATACGCAGTCGACGCGATCCTGCTCGATTCTTTTTCCGCCAAAGAACGAGGCGGTACCGGAATCCGAATCGATCTTTCGATTGCCGCTAAGGTTTCGGCACTTTCGAACCAGTTTTTTCTTGCCGGGGGCTTGACCCCAGACAATGTTGCCGAAGCGATACGTGCTGTAAAACCGTATGCAGTCGATGTCG
>CAYSMU010000428.1:0-3289 GCA_964432145.1 uncultured Chloracidobacterium sp. | reverse complement strand
GTTCACGAAGTGAGCGTCGAGACAGCAGGCACCGGGAGTTTCGCAGGTCACACACGGCTTCGCCCTGTGTTCGTAGCCGCGGCGGACCGTGTCCTCGAACTCCGACCGGAGCTTCGCGAGCAGGTCCTTTGCCTTTGTTTGTGAGATCAATCGCATTGTTTCTCCCGATTATACCCGCTCTTTCCGTTGACTTGGAGTTGGTGCGAGGCATTCACATCGGATTTCTATAGTGATAATGTCGTAGAATGCCGCCCGCGTTTTGTTCGGCTCCGAAGAACAATGAAGACGATCTATGGATTACTGATGAGCTTGTTGTTGCTTGTTCCTGCTCATGCGCTTGGAAGCGAGATCACCCTAAAGAACGGCGACCGCGTTTCCGGAAAGATCATCGAGCAGACCGACGATGCCGTTGTGATCGAAACCCCGTACGCGGGCAAGATCAGGATCGGACGCTCGCACATTGAGCGGATCGCCGAGCCCGCAAGTGCGAAGGCTGCCCCCGCGGTCGCGCCGGTCAAGGCCGGCCCGGCCCCGGAAAACGCCAAACGCGCCGCCGCCGAGGAACCGTCTGCTGCGGGGCCGGTACCGGTCAAAAAGCGTGAGCTTGCCTTTACTGACAGGGTTCGCAGGGTCGTTACGGGCTGGGACGGTAACGCAAATATCGGCTTTAGCTACACCTCGGGCAACTCGAACAATATCACGATGACGACCGGCCTGCGTGCGGTAAGAGTAACCCCTCAGGGCGGCATGACGATATATTTCCGTAGCCTCTGGAACAGCAATCACGGGTCGCTGTCGGCTACGACCACGCAAAACGCGTTCTGGGGCGGCGCACGATATGACCGCAATCTGACCAGGAAAATGTTCGGCTTTCTCTCGTACGATTTCGAACGCGACAAGCCTCGCCGCCTGAGCTTCCGATCGGTCGCGGGCGGAGGGCTCGGCCATCGCTCGGTAAAAAACGACCGGACGGAACTCGAATTCCTGGCAGGTCTTGCGTGGAACCGTACATGGCAGGCGGGCGCCGACACCGACACACCCGAGGGACTGGCGGGCGTAAACTTTAAGCAGAAGATAAACAGCCGTTTTCGGTTTCAGAATACATTCACTTTCTTTCAGAATGTGACGGACGTAAACGAATACCGGATACTGTTTGACGCGTCTGTAACCGCCGACATCACGCCCCGTGTCGGTGTGTATTTCGCGGTCGGAAACCGTTTCAATAACGACCCGCTCGGTAACGCAAAGAGAAACGATTTTCTGTTGACCACGGGACTTAAGTGGAACTTCGGCAAAAAGAAATAAGGGGCTAAAAAATTGCATCCTATAAGCTTATGTCGGAGAATTACTTAATTCGATATTTCGAGCAAAGGGGTATATTCGCAAATGCTGAAAGAAGGTGATAAGGCTCCTGAATTCGCGGCAAACGACCAGGACGGCAATCCGGTAAAACTAAAGGATCTCAGAGGCAAGCGTATCGTGCTGTGGTTTTATCCGAAAGACGACACCCCTGGCTGAACGAAGGAAGCATGTTCGCTCCGTGATGCGAGCGACAAATTCGACAAAATGAACATCGAGGTGGTCGGAGTTTCCATCGACAATGAAAAGTCGCATCAGAAGTTCATCTCGAAATTTAACCTTCCTTATACGTTGATCGCCGACACTGAAAAGAAAGTCGTCGAGGCATACGGCGTTTGGGCGGAAAAGAGTATGTACGGCAAGAAGTATATGGGCACGCAGCGCAAGACCTTTCTGATCGACGAAAAGGGTAAGATCGTCAAGATCTTCGACAAGGTCGACGTTGCGAATCACGCCGACGAAGTGCTGGAGGCATTTGGTGAGAAATAGATTTTCGGCCGCGACCGTGTTTGCTATTCTCGCGGCCGTAATTGGCCTCGGCGGGTGCTTTCAAAATGCCCAGTCGTCGAATTACAAGAAATTCACCGACCCCTATGAGGTGCCGACGATCTCGGTCGAGGATGCTAAGAAAGAGCTTGATGCAGGCAACGCCGTGATCGTTGACGGACGGGTCGAGTCCGCTTATAAGCAGGAACACATCACCGGTTCGATCAATATTCCAAACGGCTCGCCAAAGGAGAAATACGCCGTCCTGCCTAAAGGGAAAAAAGTGATCATCTACTGCTCATGCAGCGGCGAGGGCACTAGCATCAGCCTCGCTTATCATATGAATCAGGCCGGTGTGCCAGAGACTTATGCGATGGTCGGCGGGACCGCAGGCTGGATATCGGCCGGTTACCCTATGACGAAGGGCGAGTAGGAGTGAGTCGTGTATGAAGAGATTAATTGCCATTATACTTCCGATCATTGTCTTGATGGCCTGCCAAAAGGCAGAGACCATCGAGTACTTTGAGTACGTCGACGAAGCGTCGGTACCCCGTATCACCGCCGAGAACGCTAAGAAGGAATTCGACGCCGGTCGCGCGGTGTTTGTAGATAGCCGCGGCGAAGCCGCCTGGAAGGCGGAACGCCTGCCGGGAGCACTTGAGATATCCCTGAACTCACCCGAGGACAAATACTCTCAACTCCCAAAGGGAAAGAAGATAATCATCTATTGTTCCTGAGCGGCCGAACATACGAGTGCCGGTCTGGCATTCAAGCTCAATCAGAAAAAGATCCCGGGAACGTTCGCTCTTCAAGGTGGGCCGGCAGCGTGGACCGCTGCGGGATATCCGGTCGAAAAAGGGCCAAATCCTTAGTCCGTCTTTAGTTGTTATGAAATATTTACTGACAGTCATCCTCACATTGATCGCAGTATCCGCCGCGATGGCCCAAACTGATGCACCGAAGAGATACAGCAAGTCTGACGAGGTGCCGCGGATCGATCTCGCCGACGCCAAAAAGGCATTCGATGACGGCGGTGCAATTTTTGTAGATTCGCGCGGCGTCGACTCCTACAAGGCATTGCATATCAAAGGTGCGATCAGTATCCCGTATGGTTCGACCGACAATTTTGACTCACTTCCGAAAGGGAAAACGATAATCGTTTACTGCACCTGAGCGGCAGAACACACGAGCTCCGGTCTGGCGCTCCAAATGAACAACAAGGGGATCGCAAATGTTTTCGCTCTGAAGGGCGGGCTAAATCCGTGGATCGAGGCTAAATTTCCGACCGCTTCGGAAAAGTAGATGCTTCCATGCAGGACTGATAATTATCGGTCAATCCGCAACTGAGGACAATTCGTCACAGATCCGTTGCGCCGCGTTTCCATCCCAGAGCGGCGGCGTGCGTCTATTCACATCATCGGTCCGACTGTTCAACACGCTCGAT
>CAYSMU010000427.1:0-3292 GCA_964432145.1 uncultured Chloracidobacterium sp. | reverse complement strand
CGGGCAGAGAACGGCGAACTCGCGTTCGGCACGGTGGACACGTGGCTCATTTGGCGACTCACGAACGGCGGCCTGCATATTACCGACCCGTCAAATGCCTCACGGACGATGCTCTACAACATCAATGAACTTCGTTGGGATGAAGAGCTTATGGAGATATTTGCGATACCGCATATGTTATTGCCGAAAGTCCGTGCTTCGTCGGAACTGTACGGCGAAATAGTCTCTCCGAACGAGCTAAAGGGCATCAGTATCGGCGGTATCGCGGGCGACCAGCAGGCGGCGCTGTTCGGGCAAGCGTGTTTCTCCCCGGGAGCAACGAAGAATACCTATGGCACCGGCTGCTTTATGCTGCAAAACACGGGCGAGCGTCCGGTCGCGTCCAATAACAGGCTTTTAACAACGGTAGGTTGGCAGATCGCGGGTAAAACCGAGTACGCTCTCGAAGGAAGCGTATTTATCGGCGGAGCGGTCATTCAATGGCTGCGTGACGCTCTCGGGATCATCCGGATCTCATCCGAGGTCGAGGCACTTGCAGGCACCGTGGCGGATAATGGCGGCGTGTATTTCGTTCCTGCGTTCGCGGGCCTTGGAACGCCGCATTGGGACCAGGACGCCAGAGGCACGATCGTCGGATTAACACGCGGCACGGGCCGTGCACATATTGCGCGGGCGGCAATCGAGTCGATCGCATTTCAGACCGCCGACCTGCTCTCGGCGATGAACGCCGATTCCCACTCGTCGCTTGAGGAACTTCGTGTTGACGGTGGAGCTACGGGTAACGATGCTTTGCTTCAGTTTCAGTCAGACATCCTGCAGATACCGGTCGTAAGGTCAAGGACGGCAGAAACGACAGCCCTTGGTGCGGCATACCTTGCGGGGCTCGCCTCGGGGTATTGGAGCGATACTAATGAACTCGCCGAGCACTGGCAGTCTGACCGTAAGTTTACTCCGTCGCTGCCCGCCGTGGACGCGGAACGATTGTTGGATCGTTGGCATGAGGCAGTTGACCGCTCGCTCGGGTGGAGCAAATAAGAAGGGAGCCGCGATCGGCTCCCATTAGAAATGGACGCAGTAGAATTACCGCCTATCCCTCACGTGGATCCTCTCCCTTTGATTTGCTCATCACCGGGGCGGCCGACGCGGCAGGAAGCGGCAATCCGACACCGTCTGCACTGACAAGAGGTTCATCGTCATCGTCGCGAACGCCGCCGAGATCAGCGATGATCATCTTGCCGGCCTGTTTGGTAAATGTAAGGAGGTCCTTTTCAGAGTCAAAATCAACGATCACATAGTCGCCGGTTTCGACCTGTTCGGTCGCGACAAGGTTGGACAACGGATATACGAGAAACCGCTCGATCGCACGTTTCAGGTGCCGTGCCCCATATTTGAGGTCGATGCCCTCGCCGAGCAGGAATTCCTTCGCCGGAACGGTACATTCGAAAACGAACTTGGTCCCGGCAGACTCGGTAATACGGTCCTGAACGCTGCGGAGCTCGATGTCGAGTATCTGCCGCAGATGGTGTTCCTTGAGACTGCGGAAGACGACGACCTTGTCGATGCGGTTCATAAATTCCGGAGAGAATTTACGTTTCGCGGCCTCGAGTGCGGTGCGATAGATCTTTGTGTCGATCTCGTTGTCCTCTTTCGCTTTATCCGTTTTCGTCGGTGCGAAGCCGATGCCGCCCGAGATCATCTCGGACATTTCCCGGGCACCGAGGTTCGATGTCATGATGACGATCGTCCTGGAAAAGTCGACGCGTCGGTTGTCGCCAAGAGTCAGAGTGGCTTTGTCGAGGATGCCGAGCAGAAGCTGCCACAGCGAATCCGAAGCCTTTTCGATCTCATCGAACAGGACAAATGTCAGCTTTGTATCGTCCGTATGGGCTTTATCGAGATTCTCCTGCGTCAGCATCGGCGACGTCTCGCGGTGGCCGAGATATCCCGGAGGCGAGCCGATCAGTTTGGCGATCTCATGAGAATGTTGAAACTCGGCACAGTCGATCTTGACGACGGCGTGCGGGTCGGCGAGCAGGACATCCGACGCTGCCTCGACAACGCGTGTCTTACCCGAACCGGTCGGCCCGAGAAAAAGCATTGTTCCGATCGGCCGCGACGGGTTGTTCATTCCCGCGAGGTAGATCTGAAAAAGGCCGCTCATGCGGCGGACCGCACGTTCCTGCCCGACGATCAAGGCCGAGAGCTTGTCTTCAAACTCGGCTGCCCGCGGGCTCTTTCGCTCGGGGTCGAGCAAAATACCCTTTTCCGATGTGTCTTTCTTTTTGGCCGTGTCCTGTTTCATCTTCTTTTCTCTCTGAGGAGCCGGTCTTCCTCATCTCTAGAACGTTTACTCGTTTCAAACTTGCCTCGTACCGCGACGGCAGGTTTGTCGTCATTAATGATGATTTCAAAAGATGTATCGTTGGCTGGACTTTGGTACGTGGAAGGGTCACGTCCAGATAAGATCGATGCGGGTATGAAAACCCGCCCAATCTTACAATTAGCACACATTCAAAAATGTGCGCAACAGGAATTTACCAAAAAACGCGTGAAATGTGGAATCGCCGACACATTATTTGTATCGGCGACCGCTAAATTAGTGGCTATTTTGCCCGATCGCAGTTCACGGCAGCATTGGCCTGTCGACCTGCCCGATCGCCTAATCGTAATATTCCAATCCAAGATGTGTGATCAACTCTTCGCCGCGCATATGGCGCAGGGTGTTCTTGAGCTTCATCAACTGAATGAAGATATCGTGCTCGGGGTAAAGCCCCGGAGCCGTCTGCGGAGCCTTAAAGTAGAACGACAGCCATTCCTGAACGCCCTTCATGCCCGCACGCTGGGCGAGGTCCATAAAGAGTGCGAGGTCGAGTGCAAGCGGCGCGGCAAGTATCGAGTCACGGCAAAGGAAATCGATCTTGATCTGCATCTTGTAGCCGAGCCATCCGAATATGTCGATATTATCCCAGCCCTCTTTGTTATCGCCCCGTGGCGGATAGTAATTGATGCGTACTACATGAGAAAAATTGCCGTAGAGATCAGGGTAAACCTCGGGTTGGAAGATATGTTCGAGTACCGAGAGTTTCGAGACTTCCTTAGACTTAAAATTCTCCGGATCGTCAAGTACTTCGCCATCGCGGTTGCCGAGGATGTTCGTCGAGTACCAGCCGTCGAGGCCGAGCATGCGCGATTTAAGCCCCGGCGCGAGGATGGTCTTCATCAGCGTCTGGCCGGTCTTGAAATCCTTCCCGCAGATCGGCATCCTGGTCTGATCGGCAAGCTCGACCAATGC
>CAYSMU010000426.1:0-3300 GCA_964432145.1 uncultured Chloracidobacterium sp. | reverse complement strand
TCCTTTTTGCGTCAATACTATTCGTATTTGTGTCCGCGGTATCAGCCCAATCGGCTACTTTTAGATGGTATAAGGGCAATACGCACACCCACACAAAGAACAGTGATGGCGACTCACCGCCGGTCGATGTCGTTAAATGGTACGCTGACCGCAAATACAACTTCCTGTTTATTACCGATCACGAGTTCTTGACGCCGATCGGCCCGCTGAACGAGATTTTCGAACGACCCGGCGAATTCGTCGTTATGCAGGCTCAGGAGGTGACGGACAGCTTTGACAAAAAGCCACACCATGTAAATGGCCTCGGGCTCTCACGCGTTTGTATGCCTTCGAGATCGACAATCTCATCTGCCGCCAACATTCAGGCGAATGTCGATTGCATTCGGTCGGCGGGCGGTGTCCCGCAGATCAATCACCCGAATTTCGGCTGGGCCCTGACCGCCACGGAGATTCGTAAGGTAAAGAATGTTCATCTGATCGAGATCCATAACGGACATCCGCTAGTGAACAATCTTGGCGGTGGAGGCTCACCCGGAGCCGAAGAAATATGGGACGCTCTGCTCACGTCTGGCATGCGTATCTATGGCATTGCCGACGACGACTCGCATTACTTCATGCGGCTTGGAGACCGCTCGGCGCCGACGCCCGGGCAAGCATGGATCTGGGTCCGATCGCCTGAGCTGTCGCAGGCCGCGATGCTCGCGGCCATGGAAAGAGGCGAGTTTTACGCGTCGACCGGCGTGGAACTTGCCGACCTTAAGAACGACTCTCGGGAGTTGACCGTTGATATTCGCGAGGAACGCTGGAGTAAGTACACTATTATTTTCATTGGCCGCGGCGGCCGAATATTGAAAACTTCGACAGCAGAACCCGCGACATACAGGTTTACAGGAAAAGAGGGCTACGTACGGGTTAAGGTCATCGAATCAAACGGAAAGATGGCGTGGACACAGCCTGTTTTTCTGACGAACTAAACCGGGTCCATAACGCATTCAAGCTCCTCGATTCCAAAGGTGTAGGTTTCATTGCAAAATCCGCAGTTCATGACAGCACCGTTATCCTCAGCTATCATCGCAGCGACTTCGTCTCGGCCAAGCGCGGAGATCATTGTCATCGCTCTCTCCGGCGAGCAGGTGCACTGAAACGCCACTGGCCTCTCATCAAGGATCTCGAAATCGATAACCCCTAATGTCAACCGAAGCAAGTCCATTGGTGTTGCCCCCTCCTTTATCACCTCAGTCAGGTGGGGAGCTCTCGCAACTGTATCCTCGATCATCGTAACGATATGATCGTTGACCCCGGGCATCATTTGAATCATCACGCCGCCGGCCGCCCGCACAAACGGATCCGACTTTTGGAGCAGGACGCCCAGCAAAACAGCCGACGGAATTTGCTCAGATTTCGCCAGATAGTATGCGAAGTCCTCCGCGATCTCGCCTGAGATGATCGGCACTGAGCCGACGTATGGCTCACGGTGAAGCCCAAGGTCAAATCCGGACTCCCGCATCACGTAGAACATTCCTTTACCGACTAATCCACTGACATCGAACTTGCCGCTTTCTGTAGGCGGAAGTTCGGCCAAAGGATTTCGAACGTACCCACGCACATGGCCCGAATTGTTGACCTCGGCGATGACGCCCCCGATCGGCCCGTCCGAATCGATCCGAACTGTAAGGCGATCAAATTCCTTTAGACTGGCTCCCATTAACGCCGCTCCTGTAAGCACTCGTCCGAGAGCCGCCGAAGCGGTCGGGCTTGTGCCGTGACGCCGTACCGCTTCACTAACCGATCGGGTCGTTACCGCAGCGATCAGACGTACAGTCGAGTCCGCCGCCGTTCCGAAAACCACTCTATCCATAAACTCATATTTTGCGAACCATCCCTTCTATAGTCAAACACGGCAACCTGAACCATTACTTTAACTTACGTCATTAACTTGTTGTCAATGACGAAATTAGCACAACATATAGTGTAAAAAGCTATTGACTTTGCATGCGGCTCTCGGATAAACTCTTCTCACTTAGGGACGAATTTTTCCGGTTCCTGAAGCTCGGAAACACACAAATCACCTGCCAGAGATCGTTTAGAAATACCCTCTTGGATGTTAAGATCGTATTAAGCGACAATGGCGTTTCTGGCCCCAAAAACGTACGGAGAAATCCTCGATATGAGCACAATAATTGAGTCTTCGGTCAGCAGTTTCCTCGATAAGAATGGCGTAGGAGCCGGCACGGCCCGCGCCCGGGACATAAAACCGCTTGGTGTTAACGCTCAAAAAGTGGTTAGCAAGCGATACTCTTTAAAGGACGAAAAGGGAGAGGCGATTGAGACCTGGGACGACATCGTGAGACGCGTTGTTGGACACGTTTCAAGTGCTGAAGCGGACCCATTCCGTCAAAAGCTTTTCTATAACGACATGACTGCGGTCATGCTCGCCCGGGATTTCGTTCCGAATACTCCATGCCTCGTCAACGCCGGCAAGCCAAAGGGCCAGCTTGCTGCGTGCTTTGTGCTTAACGTGCCGGATTCCATCGAGGGCATAATGGAGCATGCCCAAAACGTTGCGATCATACACCAGACCGGCGGCGGCACGGGAATGTCTTACGAGTTCCTTCGTCCGGCCGGCTCAATGGTAAATTCAACCCGTGGTGTTGCCTCGGGCCCGGTCTCTTTCATGAATATCGTGAATCAGACGACGGAGGTCGTAAAGCAAGGCGGCGTCCGGCGCGGGGCGAACATGGGAATTCTGAGCATTACCCATCCCGATATTCTCCGGTTCATACACGCAAAAAACGACCAGACGAGCTTAACGAATTTCAATATTTCGGTCACTGTCACCGATCTATTCATGGACGCCGTGGATAGCGGTACCTGGTTCCAGACCGAGTTTAAGGGTGAACCGTGGACCCAACCGATATTTGACGCAGCGACCGGTGCTGATTATGTCGTCTATCGCCGCCCGAATGGCAACACCGCCACGTTTGCGGACAAGCTTGCTTTCGAGACGGCTGACCTGAGCGACTGCACGGTCGAAGAGCCACCAATGCCGGGAATGGTCTACGCGCCTGACATCTGGAATCGCATCATCGCATCTGCTCACAAATACGCTGAACCGGGGATCATCTTCATCGACGAGGTCAACCGCCACAATCATCTGATGGCCTCAATGGGGCCGATCTATGCCTGTAACCCTTGCGGTGAACAGCAGCTTCATTTCAACAACTCGTGCAATCTCGGCTCCATCGACGTCGCGAAGTTCTACAAAGTCACCGATGACGGCGTCGGCGTTGTCGACTGGGA
>CAYSMU010000425.1:0-3305 GCA_964432145.1 uncultured Chloracidobacterium sp. | reverse complement strand
AGATCTCGTCGCTAATTTCGACTCTACCGTGAAGTCGGCCGCGAGGAAGATATCGTCCAACGCCGAGGATGCCGAGGACCTCGCATCGTCGATCTGGGCCGAGCTTTACGGGCTTCGCACCGATGCCGACGGCAACAAAAAGAGCAAGCTGGCGTATTATTCCGGGCGTGGAAGCCTCGCCGGCTGGCTCCGAGCGGTCGTTTCGCAGCTTGCGGTCGATCAATATAGAAAGCAGTCTAAATTCGTCCAGATCGAGGAAGACCGCGAGTTCGAGAACCTCGCCAACGAGGCCGCGGGCAGCGACAACAATCATTTTGCCTCGCACGCCGACAATCCCGAAGAACTTCTGAGCGAGACGCGCACGCAGGCCGACGTAATTGACGCTCTGCAGGCGGCGATCGCGGGTCTCGATGCCGAGGACCGGCTTGTGATGAAGCTGTATTATTTCGACGACCTGAAATTGAAAGATATTGCCGCGACCTTCGGTTATCATGAGGCCACCGCCAGCCGAAAGCTCACGCGGGTACAGGCCGACATCCGAAAGGGTGTCGAAAAGGAACTGAAAAATAAGCACGGCTGGACCGATGGCGAGGTAAAGAAATATCTAAGCGATACTGCTGCCGGCCTGGGCGTCAATCTCGAGACGATGTTCGCGGCGCTGACACTGCTCGTGCTGGTGCAAGATTTTTGGATGTGAGACGTTCTCATAGTGGTTACGAAAACCGTAGCCACGGAGGACACAGAGATCACCGAGAGGTGATATTGGTTGAAAGTCATGGTTACCTACAAGGAATGTTGCTTTTCTGTGTTCTCTGTGAACTCCGTGGCTAAATAGATCGATGGAATTAGAATTCGACAAAGAAATTGATGCGATCCTGCGGCGGAACGGCCGGGGTGTGCTTGTGGGCGATAAACCGCCCGAAAAGCACCTCGACGCCGACGCGATCGCGGCGTTTGTCGAAAATGCCATCCCCGATAAGATGCGGCGTTTGTATACCGAGCATTTTGCGGATTGCGACAGGTGTCGGAAATTACTTTCTAACAGCATATTAATGAATCAAACGGCGGCTTCGATGGCAGCCGTTGGAGCCGCCGAAGTCGTTGCAGCACCGGTTGCCGAAGCCGCGGCCCCCTGGTACAAAGCTCTTTTCCGGACACCCAATCTTGCGATGGCGATGGGTGCCTTGGTCCTCACCTTCAGTGCGGTTCTTGGCTACCTCGTACTCCAGAACCGAAACGCCGAAGTCAACGTTTCCCAGGCGACCGAACCGGAAATGCAGAAGGGCGGCCCGTATCTTGGAATTGAGGCGCCCGCCGCAAACGCTAATGCCGCCGCGGCCGCAAACGCTGCAACCTTAAATGCGAACTCTGCCGGTGTTCCGTCTTCGACTCCGGCCGAGCCTATGAGTGCGAACAAGCTGCTCGCCGGGCCCAATACAGGCGAAACAAAAGCTTTGGACGGGCTTGTTTCGAAGCCAGATGCCGAGAAGGAGATCGCGACCGACGCGCCTGCCCCGGAGAAGCCAAAACCTGTGGCTGCGGCACCTCCTCCACCGGCGGATGACACGACCCAGCCGGGCGCGGTCGCCGGAGCGGTTCGGACTGAAGACGCCAAGGACGAGGACGCCGCACTTGCAAAGCGCAAATCTGCGGAAACCCGTCGCGACATGCCTGCGTCGCCCGCAAAATCGGGCCCCGTGCGCTCGGCAGGCCCTGTGCAGAACCAGTCAAACCAGACAAACCAGCGCGTTTTTGATATGCCGGTGACCCGCCTCATAGGCGGCAAGACATTCGATAACCGCGACGGTGCCTGGTACGATCGTGCCTATCGAAATCAGCCCACGACAAACTTCCGACGCGGGACCGACCCGTACAAAAAGCTCGACAGCGGGCTGCGCTCCATAGCAGATAATTTGGGCGGCACCGTCGTTTTGGTATGGAAGGATAAGGCCTATCGGATTCACTAAAGTGGTTTCTTTCGTGCTTCATATTTGCTATCGTTTTCCTGAGGATTTCGCGTGTGATTCCCTACAAGAAACTCGTAGAGCCGCTTCAGAATGTCGAGGTCATTTCTAAGAGGTTTGGAATAAGGGAATTAGATCGTTTGCGAGAACAGTTCGGCGGCCAAAAATGGCGAAAGCTGAAAGGCTTTGCGTTTGTAGAGTTAACTAATGGCCAGATTCGCTATGCCGAATTGCACTGGTACGAATGTCATGGCATCGGTAAGCGAAAAATGAAGATCAAGCGACTGTTAGACTAATCATGAACGTCATTGGATTTGCGTTGTGTCTGGAAAATTCCGATTGTGAAGATCTTGAACTAAACAAGGTCTATCCGGTTGTGGAGTCGGATACGAATGACCCCGAGGATTACCTGCGAGTGATCGACGAATCTGAAGAAGATTACATTTATCCAAAGTCCATGTTCGAACTTGTTACCCTTTCTCCCCCTATATGCGAACGCGTCTTAGAAAACATAGCGGCTTAAATTAGGCAGGTCGATCTTCTGCTTGGTCTTATTCGCGATAGAATGAACGCATGAAAGTAGCGGTTTTGCTTCTGTGCATTTTTTGCCTTTTTGCCGCCGATACCCACGCTCAGTCGGTTTGGCAATCGAATCTTGACTCGACCATTCGCTTTTATCAATCCACCGATTTCGGCATAGTGCTTGCCGGTACCGAACGGAGCCTTTACACCATCGACGGTCAAACGGGTCAGCAGATCTGGCGGCGAGCGACCGGCAAGATCGAGGAGACGGCCGTCACGCCGATCCCCGATACCGATGTCATTCTCTTTAGCCGTGACGAGGGCAGCAAATCGCGGCTCGAGGCGGTCGACCTTCTCACGGGCTCGCGCCTCTGGCAGAGTGAAAAGGTAAAGGGCGATGTCATGCAGCTCGCTGTCGACCCCGAGAACGACCTCATCGCGGTCGTGATGGTCAAAGATCCGCGGGGCAAGGCGGACGACAATTTCAAGAAGAAACCAACCGTCCACGTCCTGCAGCTCTCGACCGGTGACGAACTCTGGAAACGCGACCTCGACAATTCGATCGAGATGATGCCGACGCGATATGGCGAGGGACTCCGCGATATAGACTACACGCTCGACAATTACCGCGCACCGCTGCTGCTCGACGGGCGGCTTTTTCTCTTTTACGAAGGCTCGACCTCGTATGACGCCCGCACCGGTAAGGAGAAAGAACGAGAGAAATTTCGCATCAACGAAGACGGACTTGCTTTGACCGAGGCCGATCCTGTTTTTGATAACGAGCATGTTTACATCTCGGGTAAGGGAAAAATACGAGCG
>CAYSMU010000424.1:0-3333 GCA_964432145.1 uncultured Chloracidobacterium sp. | reverse complement strand
ATAACCATTTGATTTCCCTCAGTCGCGAGGTACTCGGCCGCGTGAAGAGATTCGTCGAGCGTAATGCCGAAGCCGCGTTTGAGCAGTACAGGAAACTCCTGCTGGCGTCCGACACTCTTTAGCAATTCAAAATTCTGTGTGTTTCGCGTGCCGATCTGAAGCATCACGCCGGTCGGATCACCTGTAGCGCGAAGGGCGTCGACGATCTCATCGACATGCGATTCGTGCGTAACCTCCATCGCGATGACCTTGATGCCGTATTTGCCGGCGAGTTCAAAGACATACGGCAGGCATTCCTTGCCATGGCCTTGAAAAGAATAAGGTGACGTCCGCGGTTTGTAAGCTCCCATGCGTGTGCAAACCTGGCCATTCTCCTGAAGTGCAGCCATCATCGTTTCGACACTCTTAGGCGAATCGACCGCGCACAAGCCCGCGAAGATGTTCAGGTTATCCTGGCCAAAACGTACACCGTTATATTCGAATTCGGACGGCCGTTTGTCACCCTTGTGGCGGCCGAGTATGCGATATTCCTCAGAGACACGCACTGCATGGTCAACGCCAGGAAAGCTTCGCATCTCATCGAGTGACAGCGCAGCCGTGCTGCCGATCAAATATATCTCGGTAAGGAGTTGCTCTTTGCCTTGAACCGTGTGAACACGGAACTCGATGCTCGGCAGGTTATTTAAGTGCTCCACGATGCGCTGGTATTCACGCGTCTCAGAGTCAATATTTGGCTTTAACAGTAGGATCATAAAACAGCACAAACTAGACGGCAGCCGATGCGAGCCGGGTAGTCGAATAGCGCCCCAAAAGGCGTAGGTCCTGTGTCTCTCCACGGACCTCTTCCAGAGCTCCGGTTAGTTCAGCCTCAGCGGGCGGCGCCTGTATATCGAGATAGAAATTAAATTCGCCCGGCGACTCCTTTATAGGCAGACTTTCGATCTTCAGCAGGTCGATGCCGCGGCGTACGAAAGGTCTCAGGGCGGCATGCAAAGCACCGGGCTGATGCTTGAGCCGCAATACCAGCGTGATCTTACTGCCCTTCGAGCCTGCGTCTGCGGCATCTGAGAGCAAGACAAATCGTGTGTAATTCTCTACGTGGTCCTCAATATGCTCGCGAATTATCGTACCACCGTAGATCTCCGCGGCCCGGCGGCTGCCGATCGCGGCACGCGTAATATCACCGTCCGCTACAGCGCGACGCACACTACCCGCCGTGTCGTCAGACGAAATGCGCTTGAGGTTTGGGTGCCCGGCGAAAAATCTTGTGCACTGGGCAAGTGCTGCGGGATGAGATTCGACCGATTCGATGCTCTCGAGAGTCGAACCGTCGCACCCGATCAGAAAATGAGAAACCGGAAGCACGATCTCTGCAATGATATTTAGACGGCTCTCGAGCAGCAAACCAACGCATCGATGCACGGAACCGATCAGACTATTCTCGAGCGGAGACAATATCAGGTCAGCATCACCATTCTCGATCGACGCAAACAATTCCTCGAACGTAGGCCGCGAAACAGTCTCGCATTCCTCGCCGAGTATGCCCAAAGCCGCTTCCTCGCTGAATGTTCCACGTTCACCCAGGATCGCCACACGCTTTGCTCCTGCAATCTGACCGGGAGGGCTCGCTTCGGTTGACTCGCGGCGCCTGTAGGTCTGCTGTTGGAGCAGCAGGGATTCGTCGATGATCCGCTGGAAGATGTTTGTTACACCCTGGTCGTCGATCGGCCCGGCGTTTGCACCGCGAAGCCGGGCAAGCACCTGTGCCTCACGATTCGGATCGCAAAGCGAAACATCGGCCTCTGATTTTGCCGCACCGACACGCAAAGCTATCTCGGCACGACGATTGATAAGACGAAGCAATTCGTCGTCGATCGCGTCGATTTGAGATCTTGGGTCGTTGATCGATGTCGAGACCATAATAGTTACTTCTGAAATAAAAAGGCCGCCATCCTGTTTCTGATGGTGGCCCAAAGCTTATCCGCGAAAATGCGTCGCTTACCACCCGCCGGGAGCGCAGGTAAAATAATAGCCAAACGGGGTTATCGTTCCACAAACGTGAGACCGTATGCTGTTTTTGACATTTCGTTTGCCGCTATAACGCATCATCAACTGTTCTGTTATCGAAAACGATATAACACCAAGTTATATTCTGTCAATGAACATTCGTCCGTCCTAATAGACGTACGTGTTCGCTGCGATCATCGTGTCGGCGATCCGCTGACGGGCGGCGATCGTGTTGACCGGCGAGTTGTTTTTGGTAAAGCGTTTCAAAGCGACGAGCAGCGTGCGGCCTTCATCACCCTCGGCGATCGCGGCGATGGTGTTCTTAGCCTTCGCCTCGATCCGCTGGATCGCGTCGTTGCAAAAGACGCTCGCCATATCGATATAGCGTCCGGCGGCTTCCTCGCCGTTCTTTTCGGCGTACTTCTTGGCTCGCAGGATCGCCGTTTCCATCTGATATGCGTCCATGATAATGTCGGCACAGTTGATCAGTACTTCCTGCTGTTCGCTCAGGCCCATCATGTATTTCTGAGCGGCCGTGCCGAGAACCATCAATGCGACTTTCTTAGCGTTCTGCGCAAGTTTCGTCTCAGCCGCGAGCAAGCTCGTGTCTTCGTCAAACGACATCTGCGGATTGAGGATCTCGTCCTGCAGAGCCTTTGCCGCTCCGAGCAGGCCGAGCTTGCCTTTCATCGCGCGCTTCATCAGCTGGCCGGGGATGAGCATCCGGTTGATCTCGTTGGTGCCCTCAAAAATACGGTTGATACGGCTGTCACGATAAGCCTTTTCCGCCGGATAGTCCGCTGAGTAACCGTAACCGCCGTAGATCTGGACCATCTCGTCAACGACATAATCGAGCGACTCGGAGCACGCGACCTTATTTATCGACGACTCGACCGCGTATTCCTCGATCGACTGGAGCTTGGTCTCGCTGCTCGCACCGTCGCCGATCAGATGATCGATCATACCGACGGTTCGATAGGTTATAGATTCGGAAACCCATGTGCGGATCGCCATCTCCGCGAGCTTGTGCTTGATCGCACCAAAGCTCGAGATCGGCCTGTTGAACTGATGCCGCTCGTTGGCGTATCGGACAGCCTCGTGAATGGCGAGCTTGGCACCACCGGTGACCGAAGCTCCTAGCTTGAAGCGGCCTACATTCAAGACATTGAACGCGATCTTGGCACCGTCGCCGACATTACCGATCAGGTTGCCGACCGGGATCTTACAGTCGGACAGAATGACCGCCGTCGTCGATGACGACTTGATCCCGAGCTTATGCTCTTCGCCGCCCGGACGGCAGTTCTCCGAACGCGGCACCAGGAAGCA
>CAYSMU010000423.1:2686-3335 GCA_964432145.1 uncultured Chloracidobacterium sp. | reverse complement strand
GGCCCACAGCCTTTTCGATCGGAGTCGGAGTAAATCCCGGAGCGATAAACCTGGACGAAGAGATCCGTAGGTTCGAATGGAAGGTCGAGGCAGGAGCCGAGTACGCGATCACCCAGCCAGTTTTTGATACGGAACAATTGCGCAGTTTCCTCGAAAAGATCGCACACCTTAAGATCCCGATAATAGCCGGGATCTGGCCGCTGATCAGTTTCCGCAACGCCGAGTTTATGCAGAACGAAGTGCCCGGCGTTAACGTCACCGCGGACATTCTGGAAAGAATGCGCGTCGCCTCGGAAAAATCGAAAGAACATGCCCGCGACGAAGGCATCGCCATCGCGCAGGAATCACTCCTTGCGGTTCGCGACGTGATCGCCGGCGTTCAGGTGTCGGCTCCTTTCGGCAATGTAAAGTACGCGCTCCAAGTGTTCGAGGCCCTCGACGAATTCAAAAATACCGATCTCTAAGGGATCAGAACGATCTTGCCCAGGGCCTTTTTCTCGATCACCTCATGATGCGCCTTTGCGGCATCTTTAAGCGGGAAGGACCGGCTCACGACAGGATCGAGGTAGCCATTACCGAGGCCGTCGAAGATCGCGGCATGCATCTCATCGCGGGCATCCTGCGGAGAATTGAATAGCGACATCCCGTA
>CAYSMU010000423.1:0-2676 GCA_964432145.1 uncultured Chloracidobacterium sp. | reverse complement strand
GCGGTTACCGACGATAGTGATCCGGCCGAACATAGCCAGGCACTCGAAATCGCGTTCGAGATTGACGTTGGCGAGCATCTCGATGATCACGTCGACGCCCTTTCCGCCGGTGTATTCGCGGATCTGTTCGAAGTGATCTTCGTGCGTATGATCGAAAACGACATCTGCTCCCTGATCTTCGATCAACTTCTTCCCTTCCTCAGAACTTGCTGTACCGATAACTGTCAGTCCCGCATTTTTGGCCCACTGAACGGATGCAATGCCGACTCCGCCCGACGCTCCGTGGATAAGCACCGTCTCGCCCGCTTTCCCGCCGGCCTTTTGAAATAGAGCACGAAAAGCGGTGGCGTAAGGCGTCCAGATACCCGCACCTTTTTCAAACGAAACATTGTCAGGCAGCCTGCCGAGGTCCTGATCCTTGCAAATAGCGAATTCGGCATACGTACCGGTCAGCGAGTTTGCTGTATAGACCCGGTCGCCGGCCATCCAGCGTGTAACGCTCTCGCCGATAGCTTCAACAACTCCCGCACCGTCCTTGCCCGGCGTGTAAGGCAGGCTCGGAGCGTGTGCATGAATGCCCGTTCGCAGATATGTGTCGACAGGATTAACCCCGGCTGCGGATATTCGGACCAACACCTGATCGCCGATGGGCTTCGGTGTCTCGATTTCTTCGAGCCTCATCACCTCGGGCTCGCCAAATTCTCGGACGACTATTGCTCTCATATGATCAAGCAATTTGCCCGCGAATTACGCGAATCAAAACGAATAAGAATTTCTTAATTCGCGTCGTTTCGCGTTGTTCGCGGGCTAAATTCTTACTGCGGCTATTCTACTCGACAGTTACCGATTTCGCCAGATTTCGCGGCTGGTCGACGTCGCATCCTCTTCTCACTGCGATATGGTACGAGAGTAATTGCAGCGGCACGACCGACAGTATCGGGCCCAGCAGATCACTGGTTTGGGGTATCTCGATGACGTGGCTTGAGACCTTGCTGCTCATCGTATCGCCCTCGGTCAGGACCGAGATGATGATGCCGTCCCGGCTCTTCACTTCGACAATGTTCGAATGCGTCTTTTCGTATCGAAGCTCGCTGCCCGCATTTCCTGTTTCCTTTGTATTGATCACAACGACCGGCAATTTCTCGTCGATAAGGGCGTTCGGGCCGTGCTTCATCTCGCCTGCAGGGTAGCCCTCGGCGTGGATGTAACTGATCTCTTTTAGCTTTAGGGCACCTTCGAGAGCGACCGGGAAGTTGATGCCGCGGCCAAGGTATAGGAAATCCTGTACCCGAAAGAACTCTTTCGATAGATCCTCTATCAAGTCAGCATCGTTGAGCAGCTGCTCGATCTTGAGCGGCAGTTCCGCAAGGTCCTGTGCGAGTTTCTTTGCGGTCGGCTCGTCGATCTTTCCCCGCACCTCGCCTAAGTAGAGCGCGAACAAATACAATGCGATCATCTGGGCCGTGAATGCCTTGGTCGACGCCACACCGATCTCAGGCCCGGCGTGGGTAAGGATAGTGCCGTCGGCTTCGCGTGTGATCATCGAGCCATGGACGTTGCATACGGCAAGCACTTTGCAGCCAGCCTGCTTAGCCTCGCGCATCGCGGCGATCGTGTCGGCGGTCTCTCCCGACTGTGAGATGACAATAAGAAGATCGGTCTCGCTCAAAACCGGATCGCGATAGCGGAACTCCGATGCATAATCGACGTCGACGGGAATGCGGGCAAGCTGCTCAAGCATGTATTTGCCGGCTAGCCCCGCATGCCAGGAAGTGCCGCATGCGGCGATCTTGATCGACGTCAACGACTTGAAATCCTCCTCGGAGATGTCCATCGGGTCGAGGTAGACCTTTCCCGTGTCAAGCGAAACGCGGCCCTGAACGGTGTCACGCACGGCTCGCGGCTGCTCGTATATCTCCTTGAGCATAAAGTGCTTAAAGCCGCCTTTCTCGGCCTGGATCGGATCCCAGGTGATCCGCTGCTGCTCCGGTTCGATCGCGTTTCCATCAAAATCGGTCACACGCACCGAATCTTTTGTCAGGATCGCCATTTCTCGATCACCGAGAAAGAAAACGTCCCGGGTGTGAGCAAGGATCGGCGGAATGTCGCTCGCGACAAAAAACTCACCATCGCCGAGTCCAATTACCACCGGCGGGCCTTCGCGGACCGCGATGATCGTATCAGGCTCGTCCACCGAGATGATCGACAACGCGAAGATCCCTTTTAATTCCTTCACGGTCTTACGAACGGCCATTTCGAGATTGATATTCTCTGTGTCGACGTAATGCCCGATCAGGTGGGCGACCACCTCTGTATCGGTTTCGGTCTTGAATTCGTGACCGAGACCCTGAAGCCGTTCTTTCAGCGTTAGATAATTTTCGATGATACCGTTGTGGACGACAACGACTTTGCCCGACTGGTCGCGGTGCGGGTGCGCATTTTCCTCGGTCGGACGCCCGTGCGTCGCCCAGCGAGTATGGCCGATGCCGTAGTTGCCGTCGATCGGGCTCAGGCGGATCGCTTCTTCGAGGTTGCGTAGCTTGCCCTCTGCCCGACGCAGATTGAGATGGTGCTCATCGTCGACCACGGCGATACCCGCGGAATCGTAGCCGCGATACTCTAGCTTCCGCAAACCGTCAATGATCAACGGCACAACCTGTTTATTTCCAACGTATC
>CAYSMU010000422.1:0-3343 GCA_964432145.1 uncultured Chloracidobacterium sp. | reverse complement strand
GTGCTCGTGAGTGCCACGGCCGCCTTCGCCTACAAAGCCGACCGCGTGCGAGTCATCGACCATCACCATCGCGTCATGTTTCTCGGCAAGATCGCAGATCTCCCGGAGCTTCGCGATATAACCGTCCATCGAGAAAACACCGTCGGTCGCGATCATCTTGAATCGAGCCGAAGTCGCTTCCTGGAGTTTCGCCTCGAGGTCGGCCATGTCTCCATTCTTGTAACGAAATCGCTGAGCTTTGGAAAGACGTATGCCGTCGATCACGCTGGCGTGGTTGAGTTCATCCGAGATCACGGCATCTTCTTCACCCAAAACGGTCTCAAACAAGCCGCCATTTGCATCGAAGCACGACGTGTAGAGGATCGTGTCCTCAGTTCCCAGAAACTCGCTGATCTTTCGCTCGAGTTCCTTGTGGATCGTCTGTGTGCCGCAGATAAACCGCACTGAAGAAAGGCCAAAGCCCCACTGATCTAATCCCTTATGCGCGGCCGCGACAATATCGGGATGATCTGACAGGCCAAGATAATTATTTGCGCACATGTTGAGCACCTCGCGACCGCCGACCTCGATCCTAGCTTCCTGCGGGCTCTCGATGACACGCTCGTTCTTGAACAAACCGGCTTCCTGTATCTCATTCAAAACGCCGGCTAAATGTCCTTTTACTTTTCCGTACATATATTTAGATCTCGCTCCAATCGAGAACGACCTTGCCCGAATCGCCTGTTCGCATGACTTCGAATCCTTTCTCAAATTCCTTATAAGAAAACCGATGGGTAATGACAGGAGAAATATCGAGTCCGCCTTCGAGCAGCACGCTCATTTGGTACCACGTCTCGTACATTTCGCGGCCATAGATCCCCTTGATGGTGAGCATGTTGAAGATAACGGTCTTCCAGTTGATCGCGAATTCGTCCGACGGAATTCCGAGAAACGCGACGTTGCCGCCATGGGTCATATTCGCCAACATGTCGCGGAACGCGGTCGGATTGCCCGACATCTCCATTCCGACGTCAAAGCCTTCTTTCATTCCAAGTTCCGTCTTTACATCTGAGATCGACTTCTCACGTACATCGACTGCAAGTGTTACGTCAAACTTCTTCGCCAGCTCAAGCCGTTTCGGATTTACGTCAGTGATCACCACGTGCCGGGCACCTGCATGTTTTGCGACCGCGGCGGCCATGATACCGATCGGGCCGGCCCCGGTAATAAGTACATCCTCGCCAAAAACCTCGAAAGCGAGAGCAGTGTGCACAGCATTGCCGAATGGGTCGAAGATCGCAGCGACGTCCAGATCAACGCCTTTGTTGTGTTTCCAAATATTGGTGAACGGCACCGCCATATACTCGGCAAAGCCGCCATTCGTGTTAACGCCATAACCAAGCGTATTTGCGCATTTGTAACGGCGGCCGGCGAGACAATTGCGACATCGGCCGCAGACAAGATGCCCCTCGACGCTGACAATATCGCCCACGTAGAAGTCATTGACATTTGAACCAACCTCGACGATCTCTCCAACAAGTTCATGGCCGAGGATCGTAGGAATTTTGATCGTACTCTGCGCCCATGCATCCCAGTTCCAAATGTGAACGTCCGTGCCGCAAATACCGGTGCGTTTGAGCCGTATCAACACGTCATTGATACCGATCGTCGGCTCCGGCACGTCCTCGAGCCAGAGCCCGGGTTCGGCTTTTCTTTTAACTATTGCCTTCATAGGGTTAACCTGAATGATCTGTCTTCCAAGATTCGATGATATCAAACAGTTATCCGCCCAGCTAACGCACCTGAAAATTGGAAGTGCCCTGTGGAAAAACGCATGTTCACGCTGTAAATAAGGCAGGCAAATCGGTTATCCTTATTGTTTATGTCCGATAGCAATCGAGAGATCAATCAACTCAGAGATCGCCTCTTGGCGGAGCTTGGCCCGGCTTCGGAAGAATTGCCTGGTGACGTATCTTTGGCCGACGCCGAAGCAAAACTCCGCGACGTCAACGAGCTAAAGGTTCGTCTGACAGGAAAGAAGTCGGATTTGTCGGGCCTCAAGAAGGTGATCGGTTCGATCGCCCCTGAGGAGCGAGCCGCTTTTGCTCAGGCAGTTCAGGCTCTCGAAAAAGAGGTCAATTCGACATTGGAATCCGCTGAATCCCGGCTGACTTCCCGCGTTGCCGATCTGCGGACGGAGCTCGAGCGTCTCGATGTAACGATCCCGGGCCGCCGGCCGCGGACCGGACACCTGCATCCGATCACGATACTCCGGCAAAAGATCGAGGACATTTTCGTTTCGATGGGCTACGCGATCGAGGACGACCGTGAGATCGAGACAGATTACTACAACTTCGACGCGTTGAATATCCCGGAAAACCATCCTGCCCGTGAATCGCAGGACACGTTTTATACGACCGAGGGGTTTGCACTCAGGTCGCAAACATCGACAGTCCAGATCCGTGCGATGGAACGCCGGGGCGTGCCCATTCGCATTATCGCTCCAGGCAAGGTCTTTCGCCGTGATACGCCCGATATGACCCATGTACCGATGTTCCATCAGATCGAGGGCCTCTGCGTCGATAAAGGCATCACGATGGCGCATCTCAAGGGAACGGTAACGGAATGGCTCAAGCGACTATTCGGTGAGGACACTGTAACGCGTTTTCGCCCGTCATACTTCCCTTTTACCGAACCGAGTGCGGAATTCGACTTTTCGTGCTTCAAGTGCCATGGGACTGGCAAGTTCGAAGGCGACCGCTGTCGCCCGTGCAAAGGTTCGGGCTGGATCGAACTCGGCGGCTCCGGAATGGTACATCCGAATGTTCTGCGTGCCTGCGGCGTCGACCCGACAGTGTATTCGGGGTTTGCGTTCGGTTTCGGGCTCGAACGAATGACGGCCATGATGTACTCGATCGACGATATTCGGCATATGTTTGAAAACGACGTTCGATTTTTAGAGCAATTTTCGTGAGGAAGCAGCGGGATCTCGGGTGGGTAATTGGATCGGGGGCTATTATCTTCGGCGTCGGGTACCTTTTACTATTCGTATTCAAGATTGCGACAGGTACAATGCCGCAACTTCGAACCCTCAAGGGTATCCGCGTCGATATTGTACCTAGTGATAACTCTTTTGGATCGATCATCGGTCAGAGCCTTGTAATTGGACTGTCTTTATTGATCGGCTACTTTTGTTTACGCGAAAAATGAATATCAGCTACAACTGGCTAAAGGACCTTATCGATCTTGATCTCTCGCCCGACGAGACCGCGGCTGCCTTGACGCGTGTCGGCCTGGCTGTCGAGGGCATTCATCCTCATAAGGACGACTTCGTGTTCGATATCGACCTGACCTCGAACCGCCC
>CAYSMU010000421.1:0-3345 GCA_964432145.1 uncultured Chloracidobacterium sp. | reverse complement strand
CTTCAAAAAGGACCGCCGACGCCAGAGCATTACTTTCTCCCGCGACCTCAATTCCCTTCGATGTAAGCGCATTACTTAGCCCTTCCGATGCACGATCATTCTTGGGATTCTGAATAAGTGCATCGCGGTAGTTCTTTATCGCCAGATCAAGTTGGTCGGCGTCGAGGTATTTCTCGGCAGCGACCGTGAGTGTGTTTGATCTCGCGATCTTCTGGTTTGCAGCCGTGACGGCAGCCCGTTTACGTGCGGCAACTGCGTCGGCCCGACGCTTCTTCGCAACCGCGGCTATCTGGGCTCCGCTGCGGGCCTCGCGAGCGCCCGATCGTCCCGACGCGTCGAGATTTACCCGCCCGCCGGCTCTTTCCTGTGGTTTCTTACTGGAACCTCGAAAGACATAGATACTAGCCCCGCCGATACTCTCGCTAGGAGCCATATCCGGGGCGGCGGCATTCACCCTGGGCGGAAGCATGGCCAGGAAAAGTGAATTAAGGACCAGGAAACAAAGAAAGTAGTTGAAGCGTTTCATCGTCAACCTCCGGGTGGTCAATTATACCTCATTAGATGTTGCCTGTGTGTCGAAACCTACAAAGACCGGCTCGGGACGAAGTGTGATCCCGAAACGCCGTTCAACCCCGCGCTGTATGCGTTCCATCAATCCGAGAACCTCCGCGGCAGTTGCCCCGCCGCGGTTAACTAATGCCAGCGTATGATTTGCGGAAATACCGGCATTGCCAAACGAATAGCCTTTTTCGAAACCAGCTTTTTCGATAAGCCATGCGGCCGGGATCTTTACCATCTCGCCGAATTCAAAGAAGGGAACGTTCTCAAGTTCTTTCTTCAACTCGTCAAGCACCGACCTGTCGACTATTGGATTCTTAAAAAACGAGCCGACGCTTCGCGAATTGGGATCGTTCGGGTCGATCACCATCGACTTTGTACGGCGGATATTCAGTACCGTTTCGCGAACGTCCGACAACGACGGCGAGCGTCCGTCAAAGCGGTCAACAAGGTCCTTGTACGTCAGCTTTGATTTACCGTTTCGCGTCAGCAAGTACGAAACGGCCAGGACCACAAAGCGGCCGGCCTCTTTTGAATTGAATATGCTTGTCCGGTACGTAAACCCGCATTCTTCGCTGGTTAGATCGACGATCCGATGCTTCACTCTGTCGTAGCATTTGACCGCAATGATCACGTCGGAAACCTCCTGGCCATAAGCTCCGACATTCTGAACAGGCGTGCCGCCCACAGTTCCGGGGATCCCGCTTAGACACTCGATACCGGCCAGATCATGCCGGACGCAAAACTTTACGAATGCATCCCAATCCTCACCTGCTGCCACTGTGACCAAAACCCCGTCGGGCTGTTCGGCCAACTCTGTGCCGCGCGTCGCGACATTGATCACAACGCCGTCAAATCCGTTGTCGGATACAAGCAGGTTACTTCCCCCGCCCAGAATGAAAACATTCGTATCCTTATCGCGAGCGAACTCCAGGGCGCGGATCAGTTCGGTATTGTGCTGAACGCGGAAGAAATACCGTGCCGGCCCGCCTATTTTCAGCGTGGTAAACGGGGCCAGGGGTACGTTCTCAAGCGGTTTGACAAATTCGACCACACGAGGATTTTGGCATGAAAGACGTCGATCCGCCTAGATGTCCATGCGGATCTATGAAAATCGATCGCTGCCTCGCTCTATAGCCTGAGGAGTTTCTTTCTTTGTTCCAGATTGGCCGCCATCGCTGCATCAAGCGGGCGGATCTTGTCGATCACCTTTTGAAGTTCTTTCCCATTCTTTCGGCTAATGAGCGTATCGGCAAGGCCGACCAGATAGCCCAGATTCGCCGGCTCTGCATCCGATGCCAGCCGCAGCCATTTCTCGGCGTTAGCAAGATCGCCGCTCTTATTATAGGCAACGCCGAGTGCGTATTTGGCAAAGGTCATGTCCGGTTTTGCCGCCGTAAGTTTGGTCAACGTATCAATGGCTCCGGGATAATCTTCCAGATCGATCTGAGCACTCGCGAGGTTTTGGAGAGCAAAATCGGACGC
Organism: uncultured Chloracidobacterium sp.; assembly: GCA_964432145.1. Taxonomy (GTDB): domain Bacteria; phylum Acidobacteriota; class Blastocatellia; order Pyrinomonadales; family Pyrinomonadaceae; genus OLB17. Next base: position 1,302 of record CAYSMU010000421.1, on the reverse strand, counting down.
TGGCGGCCCCGCCGCAACCGCTTTCTGCAGTGCCGTTTTTGCCATTTCGAGTTTCGGCCGTGCAGAGACCATATCCTTCATTGCTGCATCCGCATGGCCGTCGCGAAAATGAGCCCAGCCGAGGTTGACGTAATCGATGGGATTTTCGGTCAATTCGGCGGCCTTTTTCAGCGCGCGGATGGCTCCGGCCCAGTTACACGAAATGTTCTTTTGGATATTGATATCACACTGTTGCCCGACCGAAAGCCCGACCTTGCTGTATAGGTCGGCAAGCGTCTCCTTGTTCGGGTCTTTGGAATTCCCAAGAAAGACAGTCGCAAGATTGTAGTTTGCCTGGGCCAGTTCGTATTCCTTGGTCTGCCGATAAGCGTCACCCAGCCCGGCGAAGACCTCCCAGTCGTTGTTCTTCAAACCTGCAGCCGACTTGTAGGCTTTGATCGCCTCGGGAAAATTACCGAGTTCCAGGTATGCCTCGCCGAGGGCAAACCACGCGTCAAAATACGCGGGTTTAATATCCACGGCTTTCCTGTATTCGGGTATGGCATCGGCGGTCTTCTTCTGCCGAACAAGCATCTCACCGGCGTAATAGAACGCCTCCGCGAGTTTAGGGTCGAGCGACGAGGCCTTTTGGAACGCGGCAAGGGCCTCCTCGCTTCGATTCTGCGACGAGCGCACTAAACCAACGAAAAACTGCGTTTCGGCCGATTCCCCTGAAAAGGCAAGGGCTTTCGTCAGCAGGTTATCGGCCTTAGCGATCTCGCCCGACTGGTAGTAGAGAATGCCGAGCGGCACGTAGATCTCGGTAAGGTCCTTGTTGTTTTCGAGCGACCTTTCGTAAGACGCGATCGCCTCGGCTGTCTGGTCGAGTTCGGCATAAACGTCGCCGAGTCCGAAATATGCCGCCGCGTTCTTTGGATCAAGCTTTAGAGCCTCCAGAAAGACGCCCTTGGCTGTCTCGGCCTGGTCCTTGAGCAGCAAGTCGTTGCCCTTGATCGCCAGAGCCTCGGAGAATCCTGCTTTCGCCTGTGCGTTCGAGGGGTCAAGGTCGATGGCGTCTCGGAAAAACTCCATCGCCTTTTCGTAATCTCCCTTGTCGGAATAATATTCACCGACGCCTGCGAACAACTTCGAACCTTCCGAGGCTGGCAGGGTCTTCACATTTCTCGGAAGCTTATCGGGTTCAAGGGCCTTGGCCCGGTTAGCGTTTGGCGACGTGCGAGCAATAGTTTCGTATTGTTTCTTGATCTTGACCGTCGTTTCCAATCTCTGCGCCTTCGACCTGGTCGGCTTCACGGCAGCAAC
>CAYSMU010000420.1:0-3350 GCA_964432145.1 uncultured Chloracidobacterium sp. | reverse complement strand
TACGGTTGCCGAAGAGCTTCGCTCGATTCAATGGCTCGAAAATGCCGATTACGAGATACTCTACAACAAAAATGGCCTACTCTGTGTCGCTCTCTCAATAGAGGGCAGCGGTGCATATCCGGACGGCAGCACGAAAAGGATCGTCGTAGACACAAAGTCGGGAAGGCGCGTACTGCCTGGCGAGGTCTTTGTGTATCTCGGCGGCCTCGTCGATATGATCACTAAAGAGCAAAAGAAAGAGATAGCGACAGCTATAGCTGAGATCAAGGCGGACAAGAATGCAGATGAACTCGAGCCCGAGAAGCTCTTTCAAACCGCCGGCTTTAGGATGGACAATCTCAAGGGCTTTTCGATCGACGGTAAAGGTGTGACATTTTATTACGATTATGGGTTTCCCCATGTTATCCAGGCTTTAGAGCCGGATGGCTCCTATTCGTTCACCTGGGCCCAAATGAAGCCGTATATTAGAGTCAACAGTGCACTCGGCAGGATGACACGATAACATAGACGTTTATGACAGAAAGAAAGATCCGAGTACTTGTCGCCAAGCCCGGCCTCGACGGCCACGATCGCGGAGCAAAGGTCATCGCACGCGCGCTTCGTGACGCCGGAATGGAGGTGATCTACACAGGACTCAGGCAAACACCCGAAATGATCGCTACGGCCGCCCTGCAGGAAGACGTGGATGCTGTCGGCATTTCGATCCTGAGCGGCGCCCACAACACACTATGCCCGCGGATCGTCAACCTGCTGCATGAAAATGGGATGGACGACACGCTTGTGCTTGTTGGGGGAATCGTTCCGCAGGAAGATATCGAGGGGCTGAAACGCATCGGTGTGTCAGAGGTCTTTCTGCCCGGCACCTCGACGGAGGATATCGTCGGCTTTATTCGAAGCAATGTTCGGATGCAGTGAACTGTGCGCTAGAGAACATACACCGGCCGCAAAATGCGTGAGAATTGACTATCTATGCAACGGAGGAGCAATTCTATGAAAAAACTAAGCGCATTCTTATTAACGGCCGCGATCTCGATCTCGATCTACATCGGTGGAAGCACCGGTGTCCAGGCTGAAATCACATCGAACGATCCCAACGTCCAGGTAGTTCCGACAACCCAACGGGTTTCCCGCAAGGTCTATAGGAACGGCCGATGGGTTACGGTGACAACCTGGAAGAACGGCAAACGAGTTACACGCCGGGTATGGCAAAAAGGCCGTTGGGTGACCGTAACCAGTTGGAAAAAGGGTAAACGGTATTCCAAGAAGATCTGGAGAAAAGGAAACTCGGTTATCATGGGGCCGCCCCAGCGAAGACCGTAGTCACGCATAACCAGATAAAGAACAGCGAGGCGTTCCCTTTCCGATATTAGAATTGGAAGATGGCCGCCTCGCTTTGTATGATACAGGCAATATGAAAAGTGTTATCCGCGTAGCGGGAGGACAAGGCTTTTGGGGTGATCTGTTGTCAGCACCGGTCGATCAGGTTCGAAATGGCCCGATAGATTATCTAATGCTCGACTATCTGGCCGAGGTCACGATGTCCATCCTTCAAAAACAGCGTGCCCGTGACCCGCAGGCAGGTTACGCTCGCGATTTCGTCTCACTGATGCGCGAGATATTACCGGACTGCGTTGAAAAGGATATTAAGGTACTTTCCAATGCCGGCGGTGTCAACGTCCTCGGCTGCGCATCTTCGATACGCGATGCAGCCCGCGAACTGGACCTCCAAGGCAAGGTAAAGATCGGCGTGGTGACGGGCGATGATGTTCTCGATCAGCTCAATACGTTCCTCGCCAACGGCATCGAGATTAAAAGCATGGACGACGGCACGCCGCTCGCCGCGATCCGCGACAAGGTCCAATCCGCAAATGTCTATCTCGGCGCAGGGCCGCTCGTCGAAGCTCTCGGTAAAGGAGCGAACGTCGTTGTCGGCGGGCGTTTGACGGATACGGGTTTGACCCTCGCGCCGCTGATGCATGAATTCGGCTGGAGCTTTGACGATTGGGATAAGGTATCCGCCGGAACTATCGCGGGCCACACCATCGAATGCGGAGCCCAATCTAGCGGCGGCAATTGCCAGTACGATTGGCAGTCGATCCCCGACATGGCAAACATTGGGTTTCCGATCATTGAGGCATCGCCAAACGGCGAGTTCATCGTCACCAAGCACGAAGGCACCGGCGGCCGCGTCAACATTCAGTCCGTCAAAGAGCAGCTTCTCTACGAAATGGGCGACCCACACGAATACATCACGCCCGACGTGGTCGCCGATTTTGCGTCTATCCAGCTCGCCGACGCAGGCGAGAATCGTGTCAAGGTCTTCGGCATCATCGGCCATCCAAAAACCGATTTCTACAAGGTTTCTATTGCCTATTCCGACGGCTGGAAGTCAGTCGGCACTCTTGTCTATTCCTGGCCCGACGCCTACGAAAAAGCGAAAGCCGCCGACCGTATCCTGCGCGAACGCCTCGACCGCCTGGGCCTGAAGTTCGATCTCGTATTGTCGGAGTTCGTCGGAGTGAATGCCACGCACGGACACCTTGCGGGCGAACCCTCACCCGATATTCCCGAGGTGCAGTTCCGGATCGGCGTTCGCGGGCATAACAAGGCGGATATCGAGAGATTTACAAAGGAGATCGCCCCCCTAATTCTGACCGGCCCTCCGGGTGTAACCGGCTTCGCCGGCGGCCGCCCCAGAGTCGAAGAGATAATGGCGTATTTCCCAGCGTTGATACCAAAGTCGCTGATCGAGACAAAGGTCGAGATCGTCGAGGCGTAAAAATGATTGTAATTCTGTAGCCGCAAGGATACACTAAGGATGCTCGAAGTTCGCCAAACTGAAACGTTTTCGAAATGGCTGGTGAAACTTCATGATCTTCGTGCACGAGCTAAAATTCAGGCTCGCATCGACCGGCTCGAACTAGGAAATGCAGGCGATGTAAAGCCTGTTGGCGAAGGCGTATCGGAGATGAGAGTTGATTATGGTCCCGGGTACCGCGTCTATTTTCATACAAAAGGGCTCCGAGTTGATAATACTTCTCGCAGGAGGCGATAAGCGTTTCCAGACACGCGACATTAAGAACGCAATTGATCTCGCAAACGAACTATAGGTATATGGCTAAGGTAAAAACAACAAAATACGATGTCGCAGAGTATCTAAACACGCCCGAAGAGATGGCGGCATATCTCGAAGCGTGCCTAGAAGTAGCCAACGGCGATGCCCGCGCCGTCCTCAAAGCGCTGGAGTTGGCGGTGGAAACCACGGGAGAAGATTTTAGATTGCCGATTGCCGATTTGGAATTGGAGCTGCCTACAGACGAACAACCCAAAATCCAAAATCCAAAATCCAA
>CAYSMU010000419.1:0-3352 GCA_964432145.1 uncultured Chloracidobacterium sp. | reverse complement strand
GCGGATAATCGCTTTTATCGCAAAGCACGATATGGCCTGGTCAAAAGTTCTGATTGATAACCATACCAAAGATGCAGCCAAAAAGGCCAATACACAGCTTGAGATAGCCAATACCCTGCTTGAGAGCGACCCAAAGCGTGCAGCAGACTATGCCGAGCAGAGCTTTCAGAGCCAAATAAATCAAGGGCAGATTCATTTTCTCAAGCGACTTAGACATTCGGACGAAGAGCGCGCCGATCAGCTATTTATCCGATTCCTTGGCCTATTTCTTGGTCAGCCAAATCTCGACGCAAATGACTTTGCGATGCTCGGAACCTATCTGTTCAGATCACGAATAGCTGATCAGGAAGAAGATTCGATTGTCATGCAGTTGATCGGAAATGTTATGGTACCGGATATTACCCAAAATCGACCAGGTATTCCGCCGACGCTTATTGCGAGTTATCTAAGAGGAGCTATCTCGCTTTTGCAGCGACCGACGCTTGACGACAAGCAGCGGCAGGTCAGGTACGCGTTGGGCACAATGCTACTACCAAAGGCTCAGGAATTTGCTCCGAATCTGACTTCCGAGTTTTTGGGAGCGATGGCTATGCTGGCCCCGCAGGTTCCGCCCGAATACACCACCGATGCGGCGTACAAATACCTTCGGAAAATGCCCGGCGCCCTCGAAGACAGGATCGCAGAGATAGAAAAAATGGCTGATTCGGCAACTCGGGACCAGATGTATCTTGACGTTGTATTTCAAGCGTATCGCAAGAACAGGTTTGAGATCGCAAAACTAGCCGCCTCAAAAATAGACAATTCAAAGCTTCAGGACGAACTTGAAACAATAATCCTGTTTGGTGAGACAAATCTGATTCTCAAGGCTAAGACCATAGATCTAAAGGACGCATTTATTCGGGTTGAAAAGATGCCGAACAGTCTCGAAAAATGCCTGCTCAGGCTGGCCTTGGCGTCGGTTGCCGCGAAGGCCGGGAACAAGAAACTAGAGGACGAGATGTTGGATCTGACCCGCATGTCGGTAAAAAATTTAGATAATCAGGCCGCTCCGTTCATGCTGCTCTACATCAGCGGCAAAATGAAGGCAAAAAACGATCTTCAAGCGAGCACGGTCTTTGACGAAGCCACCAAGCTCTTTAATAAACAGGATGCCGTCGACGACCCTCTCCTCGAACACGCAGTAACCACGGTACCGCCTTACAAAATTCGTTTTCCACTCAAAGTGGAAGACGTCAATCTCGACTTCATTTCAATATTTCAAAGCGCGGTTAAGGGCGACGAAGAAAAGGCGATCCTACTCGTAAGCGACATCAAAGATGAGCGTCTACGAGGCCTCGCCTATGTATCTCTCGCCAGGGCGATAATTGCCAAGAAGCCCGCACCGGTAGGGGCGGCCGAAATGGCAACGATATGATAATTGCTCTAAGCCAAAATATGTTTCCTGCCAACTGAAGGCTACTTTGCTGTCGCTGACCGCGACCAGTCCGTTGACAGCCATGCAGCTATTTGATCAAACCATTCCCATCCAATGCCGTATATACATCGCTCGAATACAAGCCGAGCCATTTGTCGTGATCAGGGGTCTGAAAGATCTGATCGTACACGCGAGAATTGAATGCCTCGAGATCAGTAGTGCCGCGGCCCTGATTCAGCCATTCGTACAGCTTCGTGTGAAACAAGAAGTCGTTTCGTGTCGTGTCGAGGGCGACAAAGCTGTGGAGTTTGGTAAAGAGCTTGGTAAATTCCTCGGCGGAAAGCCCGGTTTTGGCATTCTGGCGGCGAACGAACGCGACGGAATTTGCGTCGATCTTGTTGTCGGGCATATACGCCTTTGACAATTTATCCCAGTCATCAAATTTGATCGTCGGTTCGAATTTTGCAAAGTCGTCATAGACCCGAAGGATCGAATACTCATCGACGACGACCATCTTCGCCACTGCCATCGGTGCGGCCAGGATCGCCAGCGTTCCGGACCTGGTCTCGCTCATTTGCACTCCCGTGGACTGCACTGCCCTATTTCGGCTCGCAATGATCCTGTCAAAGGCGGCCTTGCGGTATTTCATAAGCGCAAGCGTCTGCTTTGCCGCCGGAACGCCGCTCAGCGACTTAGCAGCCGCATTCGCTTGAGCGAGGTTCTCGAGGAATGCTGCGGGACTGTAAAGGCCGGGGATGGCGTCGATGATCATGCCGTCCGGGCTGAGGACGTAGTGAATGCTGTTGCCGGTGATGGTCCGCTCGATCTTGCGGCCGTCGCCAAAGTCTATCGTGATCCTCGGGGCGGGCCTGATCGATTTCCAATGAAGAATGTAGTTTTCCCTAAGATATTTCGAGATCTCAGCATTCGGATAGAGCACGGCGCGGAAGAGACGGCTGTTGGCACACGAGAATTCCTCGTTCAGGTTGCCGAGAAGCCTGAGCGTAAGTATCGGCTTATTCTGTTTCGCCGCTGCTCGTTTTGCCTCGTCGAGGTCGGTGTACCAGTAAAGGCGCGATGCGTAGGCGTCCTTCTGCATCGCGACAGTATCGATAGCATTCGCTATGCGTTTCCAGTTTTCATCGGCCTCGCCGGTCTTGGCGTAGCGGTCAATGTCGGCGGAATATTTAATGAACAGAGCATTGAGTCCGGTCGGGCCCATCGTTCGCAGTTCGCGTATCGCCGACATCGCAGCCGGATAGTCTTCAGACGCGGCAGTTGCGGCAAGTTGATCAACTGAGCTACCGCTCGTTATCTGGGACATCGAAAAGAGCATGACCGCCGCCAACACCAGTTTCTGTTTGAGATACATTTGCTTGATTCCTCCGGATTTTTCAATAAGAACGCGCTTTGGTTAGAGTTCTTGCGTTCAAAGGGTGTTGTCCTGGCGGTTTTTTCAGCGTTCGTTTGCCGACACGAAGAAAACGGCTACAATGGTGTTTCTAAGAGGCAAAGCTCCATGAAGATCGCACTTGCCGCGGACCACGCCGGTTTCGAAGAGAAGGAAAACATTAAAAAGACGCTCGAAGAGATCGGCGTCGAATATACCGATATGGGCACGAATTCACCGGACTCGGTCGATTATCCTGACTACGCGCGCAAGGTCGGCGAGGCAGTTGCTCGCGGGGAATATGATCAGGGCCTTCTCGTTTGCGGCTCCGGCACCGGAATGGCGATCTCTGCCAACAAAGTCCGCGGAGTGCGCGCCGCCGTAGCGTGGAACGAAGAAACAGCAAGTCTCGCCCGCCGCCATAATAATGCAAATGTGCTCGCCATAGGTGCACGTACCACGCCTGCCGGAACGATCCCGAACGTCGTCAAAGCCTGGTTTGCCGCTGATTTCGAAGGCGGACGGCACGCAAACCGCGTCGACAAGAT
>CAYSMU010000418.1:0-3355 GCA_964432145.1 uncultured Chloracidobacterium sp. | reverse complement strand
CGACGGGTTCCTGTTCGAGGCGACCGCGACGACAGGCAGGTTCGCACGGCCGGTCGCACGTTCGCCCGAGAATGCCGGGAAACACGTTCGAATCCCAGTTGATCATGTACGCCTCGGTGTACCTTCCCGCGGCGATCAGTCGGATGTATTCAGGGACAGGCGTATGTGCCGGACACGCGTACTGGCAGTCGACCACCTTGTGAAAATACTCCGGATCTTGAATATCAGTCGGTTTCAATTTGATCCTTCCTGAAAAGTGGATTTGAGCATATTTATGATAATTGATGATGCAAAGCTTTGCCAACAAAAGATTTAGAAATCGCCCCGTTTCGGGTATATATGCTGCCGCATAACGATTAAGAAAAGAATCTGCCTCACACTCGTCTTTTTCTTGACGTTCAAACACTGTATGAATGACGACACCTCAATATTGGGGTTATTACTTAGGCAGGACATTTCAATGAGATCACTATGTAGCGTTATCAAGGCATTCGCACACCGCCGATCGTTGGCTTTCCGGATCGCTCTGGCGGCCTTAATTCTTAGTTCGTCGTCGCTCGGACAGGGTATCGAACCGCCGCTGCCGTTCGACACGGCGATCAATCCCCACGATTTTACGGACCTTTACTACGCCTCGAACGGCCTCGAATCGCGGTATATCACCGATCGGCGAACCGGAACCGACCGCTGGTCTGTGATCGGTTATTCAAGTAACCGCGCGCATTCCGACGTCCGGGTCATCGCGACATTCCCGGCCTATAACGAGAAAGGCAAGATCCTCTTCTGGTCGCCGTTGGGCGAAATAAACATTACCGGGTTCACGGCCGATAAGGCAGGCACCCGGCTGCGAAAGGTTTCCAGCATTGTTCCGATCTACATCTTCCCGGATCCCAACGTGGCGGAGGGGCCGCACCTTACGAGAATGCGCCAGGCTCCATTGATAGACAACACTATGCTGTCCACTACTGATATCGACCGCGAACCAAATCCGATCGGGCTTCATCGCATTGTCACCGTACGGTATACACCGGCAGCATTCGAACGCGAGGCGGCCCCGATCATGGATCATTTTGCACGGAAAAATGGGCTCGCAACCGATAAGACCCCGATCATAAAGGGCACCGACGATATTACATTTCTTCTATCTCTCGGCTATATCACATTCGACGACGGAACACGTGGCGCTGAGCGCCCGTTCTCTGACACGTTTATGATCAGCCCGGTCATGGCCGACCCGACGGGCGGCGCGGTTGCGGTTGACGCATTTCTTCTGATGCCGCTCAAGGACGGGCGGGTTTTGGCGGCCGAGGAATTGTTTGTCGCGCAATTCAATTGTCTAAGGGATTTGCATCGGTGGTGTACAAGTAACTGACCGGACCAAAAGCACGGTCGATGCAAACGGGAGGGCCACACAGGCCCTCTTTTTATTTTTCCCCCGGCGGAAACCTGCATCGCCCGGTACTCGTAAATGCATCGAAACAACTTCGCGGCGTCGAAATGAATCTGCGCTCAGGCAATATTCGCCGAAAACCGCTATACTTTTTTGAAATAGATATGCTTGATGTTGTGATATTACGTCTTATGAGGGCCGCGATCTTTGGATCAGTTTTGTCGTTATTGCTGGCGGGGTCAGCAGGAGCGTGTGCTGCGGCGGACGTTCGACTCGATCCCATTAATTTAGCAGACTTTAGGCCGGCTGCCGACGACGCAAAGGAAGTGCCCGATTTCGAATTTACCGACTTCGCAGGCAAAAAGCGAAAATTTTCCGAGTTCAAAGGTAAGGTCGTGCTCATAGATTTTTGGGCAACGTGGTGCGGGCCGTGCCTGGCTGACATCCCGAAACTTAAGAAACTTTACGAGAAGTACAACGGAGACGGATTTGAGATCCTCGCGATGAACGCCGAAACGATCGGCGACGAAGATCCCGATCCTGAATTCGCCAAGGAGGCGTCGAAGCGGGCGAAGCAGATCGTCACGACGCGCGGTGCGATCTGGACACAGGCGGACGCCGCAAGTTCACTGCCGATAGCGGTCAATACTTTTTCCGTCAAGGCCCTGCCTACAAAGGTACTTATCGGCCGCGATGGCAAGATCATCGCGATACTTCGCGAAAAGGACGATACTGAGAAAGCTGTTGCCGACGCGATGGCAAAGAAATAGTACACACGGATATAAGTTGACGAGAGCATTCATCAGAACATTATTCCTCTCGCTGCTCGCGATGTGCGCGGCGGTGCCGGCGTTTGCACAAAATCCCGTTTCGGTTTCGATGACGGTCGCCCCGACGACGATCCCGGCGGGCGGCAAAGGCACGGCTCGGATCTCGGCATCTATCGATGGCGGCTGGAAGATGTATTCCATCACGCAGGGCGGCGGCGGGCCGATCCCGACGCGTATCACATTCGGAGACGGGCCATTTAAGATGGGCGGTGTCTCGGGGCCGCGGCCAAAGGTCGCGATGGACCCGAACTTCCAGATGAATACCGAGACCTACACGGGCAGCCCCGCATTCTCGGTTCCCTTCACGGTCAATGCCGACGCTCCCGAGGGCACGCAGACGCTAAACGTCAATTTCCGGTATCAGGTTTGTAACGATACGGTCTGCCTGCCGCCGAAGACGATCAAACTCGCCTCAGCGGTTACTATCGGCCCGGCAAAGGCCGGCGGTTCGCCGACGCCGTCCGCAAGCCCGACGCCGTCGCCGACCGGATCGCCGAGTGCCTCGCCGACCGCGTCACCCTTAGCGAACGCAAACGTTGACGCGAATGCCAACGTGGTCGTTGAGACCAATGCGAACACCGCACCCACTAATACTGCGTCAAATTCAAACGCCGTAGTCGCCCGTCCTGCTGAGAGCGATATAAATAACCAGCCTATCTGGGGTTTTATCTGGCTGGCGATCACTTTCGGGGCGTTGTCGTTGCTCACGCCGTGCGTGTACCCGATGATACCGAACACGGTGTCGTACTTTACCAAGCACGGCTCCGACACGAGGCTCGGTTCGGTACGCGATGCGGGAATCTATGCCCTCGGCATAATACTGACGTTCACCGCTCTGGGTATTTTGCTTGCCGTTTTGTTCGGCGCCGCCGGGATCAATAGATTTGCGGCAAATCCGTATATCAACCTTTTAATTACGGGTATTTTCCTCGCTTTCGCTTTCAGCCTGCTCGGTGCGTACAACCTCGGCGTCCCGGCGAGCGTTTTGACCAAACTCGACAGCTTTACGCGTAAGAAAGAGTCGGGCAAGATGATCGGCCTGCTCGTGATGGGGCTGACGTTTTCGCTGACCTCGTTCACGTGCACGGCTCCGCTTGTCGGCACGATCCTTGTCTCTGCCGCCCAGGGCGATCTC
>CAYSMU010000417.1:0-3359 GCA_964432145.1 uncultured Chloracidobacterium sp. | reverse complement strand
GATATAATCCTCGACACGCGAAGTAATCATTCTTTTGAGGTCTTTTTCGACCGACTGATGATGAAAGATGGCGTTCGCGAACGCCTGGCCGAATCCGTGAAGACAGCACTTAAGCTCACCGGAGGGGCGGTGGTCATCTCGATCATCGACGGCGAGGAGAAGCTTTTTTCCGAGAAGATGGCGTGCGTAAACTGCGGCATAAACATCGCTCCCTTGGAGCCACGTTCCTTCTCGTTCAATTCGAATTTTGGTGCCTGTAAACGTTGCCAGGGTATCGGCACCGTGATGGAGATCGACGCGGGCAAGATACTTACCGACCCAACGCAGTCGGCGGAGAAGATAGAGTTTCTCGGGGGAGTCGACAGATCGGGTTCGACGTTTCTTCGGTCTGCACTTGTCGCGATCATCGAGAAATTCACGGGCGGCGATAAACTGGAGCCCCCTAAGGAAGGGCTGGTCGAAAAGGCAAAAAGTTGGCTCGCTCCAAAGAGACGAGGCCGAAAAAAAGTGGACGGTTTCGCAACCGACGCGGCGGATCTGATGAAGTTGCCGTTTGCGGAACTGCCCCAGGAGGTCCGCGACGCGTTCTTTCACGGTACGAAGCGTCGGATCACGTTTCGGCACGGCGACTACAAATTTGAACGGGAATGGCGTGGTGCCTTGCGTGCGATGCGCGAGCGCATCGAGAATCCTCCTTCGGAGAAGATAAAAGCCGCGCTCGAAGAGCTGATCGCTCCGATCCCGTGTCCTTCGTGCGAGGGCCAACGTCTTCAGCCCGAAAGCCTTGCTGTTAGGGTCGCAGGCCTTGGCATCGCCGACTACACCAGCTTGCCCATTTCGGAAGCGGCAAAGAGATTCGCGGCGATCAAGCTCTCGCCTCGTGATGAAAAGATCGCCGGGCTCGTCCTGAAAGAGATCAACGGCAGGGTTGGATTCCTTGATGCCGTCGGTCTCGGATATCTGACTCTCGGACGTGCGTCGGGAACTCTATCGGGCGGGGAAGGCCAGCGGATCCGACTCGCGACCCAGATCGGCTCGCAGCTTCGCGGCGTGCTCTATGTTCTCGACGAGCCGAGCATCGGGCTCCATCCGCGTGACAACAAGCGGCTCCTTGAAACGCTCCACCAACTGCGCGATCTCGGTAATACCGTTCTTGTGGTCGAGCACGACCAGGAAACGATCGAGCATGCAGATTACGTGATAGACCTAGGCCCGCTCGCGGGGACGCACGGCGGCGAGGTAATTGCCGTCGGGAAGCCAAAAGAGATCGAGGCCAACCAAGACTCGATGACCGGCAAATATCTCAGCGGCGAACTTAAGATCGAGATACCTGACGTTCGGCGCCTGCCTAACGGCCACCGGATCAGCGTGAAGGGTGCCCGGGCTTACAATTTGAAGAACATCGACGTGGAGTTTCCGCTCGGGCTGCTGACTGTCGTGACCGGCGTGTCGGGTTCAGGTAAATCGACCCTTGTCGAAGAGATACTTTATCCCGCCCTTTATCGGCATGTTTATGGTTCCGCGGTGACGCCGCTTGAGCACGACCGAATCGACGGCCTCGACCTCGTTGACAAGATCATCGAGATTGACCAGTCCCCGATCGGCCGTACGCCGCGTTCAAATCCGGCGACCTACACGGGGCTTTTCACGCCGATCCGCGAGCTGTACGCCATGCTCCCCGAATCGCGGACTCGCGGCTATAAGGCCGGACGATTCTCATTCAACGTGAAAGGCGGACGCTGCGAGGCATGTGAAGGCGACGGGATGAAGCGGATCGAGATGAACTTTCTGCCTGACGTTTACGTGACGTGCGACGTCTGCCGCGGGCATCGATACAATCGCGAGACGCTGGCCGTGAAGTTCAAAGGACTGTCGATCGCCGACCTCCTCGACACCACTATCGAAGATGCCCTGCCGCTGCTCGAGAACATTCCCGCGATCAAACAGAAACTGGAGACCCTACTCGACGTCGGTCTTGGATATATTAAGGTCGGACAATCTTCCACGACGCTCTCGGGTGGTGAAGCTCAGCGGATCAAACTAGCGAAAGAACTGTCAAAGCGTGCGACGGGCAAGACGATCTACATACTGGACGAACCGACGACCGGGCTTCATTTTGCAGACGTTCACAAACTGCTCGACGTGCTGCAAAAGCTCGTTGACACGGGCAACACGGTCATCGTGATCGAACACAACCTCGACGTAATAAAATCGGCAGATCACATTATCGATCTGGGCCCCGAAGGCGGTTCGGGCGGCGGCAAAGTAGTTGCGACGGGCACGCCCGAGGAGGTCGCCCGTGTGAGGAAGTCTTATACCGGACAGGCACTAAGGTCAGTGCTCTAATTAAGGCCGCTCTCGGCCAGCTGCAATCTGAGGCTTATCCGCATTTCGGGCCTCGTGAAACCGTCAATAAATTTTAAGGTGCGCTCAAAATCGGCCTTTGCAAGAGCTTTCAACATGCTCATGTCGGGTGCGAACCCGAACGAATAACCGCCATTCGACAGCACAAATTCTCCGGAACGGACCGAGAATCCATTTTGAAAACCCTGGACGATCGCGTTTGCGTCCACAAGCTCATTGAGCATGGGACGGACCGGGTCGATGCAGTTGAAAGCCTCGTCCACATCGATCTGGGCAAATGCTGCGGCGAGCTGCATGAACTGGCTCAACTCCAACTGGTCGCCCGGCTTATCCGCGAGCATACCGCGTACCTTCGCAAGCACTGAGATCGCGTAGGTCTTATTTTCCGCCGGATCTTTAGTAAACGCTTTTGTCGCGAGCGTGATCAGGGCACTGCGCTTATTGCTATCAGGGAACTGGTCGATCAGACGCTCGGCCTCGGCCCATTTACCCTGATTCATGAGATGCGCGGCGTAAAACCAGTTGAGGCTGTTGACAGCGTTTTCGAGAGCGCGTCCGGAAAAATTGACGTTAAGTAGTTCCAGAGCGGCACTATAGTCACCCGATTGAGACAGTTTGTTCGCGGCGTTTTGATAGACAGGGGCACGAGACTCGACCGGGAGTTTTTTTGCTTCGGCGATCATCTGAGCCGCCGGCAGATTTGATTCGAGCAGTTTTCGAGAATCGGCATTTGGCACCATTGCGCTCATGCCGGGCGGCTGGCTCGCCTTCTCGAGCTTTCTGAGTGCAGGCACCGTTGCGGGCGAATATTTCTCGGCTATCTTGATCAACTGCGGGAATCCTACACCGGCGTATCGCACATTCTGGCCAGCCGACATTCCATAATTGATCAGCTTGCCGGCAAGGGATCGGAGGGTCGCTTCCTCGAATTTCAACTCCTTAGCATCCGGCTTACGAACCCGAAGGCTGTCATTCAGGATCGAATAAGAAAGACT
>CAYSMU010000416.1:0-3362 GCA_964432145.1 uncultured Chloracidobacterium sp. | reverse complement strand
ATCTTGGGAGTCGAGCAAGGGGTATCGACCGTCCGCAATTGAGGGTTGCGATCAGTGGCGAATGGCACTTTAGTGACAAGGAATGTGTAGACATGGCGACCGACGTCTTTGGCGAAATTGCGAAAATACTCGGTCGGAGTGCCGGTCCACGACCGGTGCTTGTACTTTCAAAGTTCCCGGGATCCACGCCGATCGGGAACTGGGAAGCCGATACTCGCGGCGGCCAGATCACTATCTTGTCGTCTGACATGCCGTTTAAGTCGCAGTCTTTGCAGCGGCTCCACGAGCAGCTGCGGCACGAGATCTTTCACCTCTGGTTTCCCAACGGGGTCAACCTGACAGGGAAGTACGATTGGTTTTACGAGGGATTTGCCCTGTATCAGTCGCTAAAACTGGGCGTCGCCGTCAATCGCATCAGGTTTGACGATTACCTTGACACGTTGTCACGGGCATATGCGATCGATCGGGCCTCGCAAGGGATGTCGCTTATCGAAGCATCAAAGCAGCGATGGAGCGGCCTCGATACGACGGTCTATGCACGCGGGATGCTCGTCGCGTTTCTCTGTGACCTGGCTATGCTCGACGCCACAAAGGGGAAGCGTTCGTCGAACGACCTGCTCCGCGAACTATTCGCGAAGCACAAGAGCGCAGCGACACCGCAGGACGCGAACTCCGTGATCCTTGCCATGATGCGGGAGAAAAGGGAACTTGGAGCCATCGCCGACCGTTATGTCAACGGTTCGGAGCGTATCGACCTCGCTTCGTATGTAAATCTCGCGGGCATTGAGGTAACGGGCGGCGGCCCCGCAGAACGTCTCATAGTGGTGCAGAAACCGTCGGGACGGCAAAAGGATTTATTGGATAAGTTAGGTTATAATAACTGGCGTAAATTGGCTGGCGGCAACTAATGAAGATCAGACTTTTAGCATTAATTTTGTCCATCGCGGCTGCGATCGCGCAAACGGGCTGCAGCCTGCTCGACGGCAGCATAATCGGTCCGACGGATACGGCGACGGTCATCGCGAAAACGGCCCAGATACGGACCTCGTACGCCGTTGTGGCCGCCGATCTGCTCGAGGTCAAGCGTGGCGACCGCCTGGATGTCATCGACGAATTCGAGTATGAAAAAGTGATGTGGTATCGCGTCAGAGCCTTTGACGATGTCGGTACCGAGGGCTGGATAGAAGCCCAAAACGTCATAACGAGCGGAACGCTTGCCAAATCGAAGGCTCTTGCCGAAGAGTTTAAAGACCAGTCTCCTCAGGCCGCGGGCGTTATCCGCTCGGCGTCGAACCTGCGTTCGGCCCCCGACATGAGTCCTGAGAATGTCCTGTTCAAACTTGCGAACGGCTCCACCTTTGAGATCATGGCGTGGAGATTTGTCCCCAAGGCTGAGGTGCCCGACGTAGATGACGCTCCGAAGGGCCAGCAGAAGACGGGTAAACGGTCAAAGAACGCCGAGATCGAGGCCGCCAAGGAAGAAGGCGAGCCCGACAAGATCGACGAAAAGTACGATATCTGGTACCAGGTGCGGCTAGACCCGACGGTTTCACCGGCCCCGGCCGGATGGCTCTTTGGCCGCCAGGTCGAGCTTCAGGTGCCGAGCGACATTGTATTCTTCCAGCAGAACAATCGAAAATTCGTCACATGGCAGCGTCTCGATGCTGACTCGGCCAATAAGGTCGGCGTTGGCGACAAAGGGCTTGCACCGGGTAACTGGGTAATCCTCGCCCGCAATAATTATTCCAAGCCGATCGACGGTGTCGAGCCTGATTTCGATTACATTCTCGTGCTGGCATTCGACAAATACGACCAGAGCTATTACACGGTTTGGAGATCGAGCAATAATACCGAGGTCTGGGGCCAGCTTCTGCTCCGAGTTGACGGTAAGGGCGACAACAAGACGTTTACCGTCAGGCTGCGCAATCCGAACGGCCAGATCGACGAGAAGCGTTTCGTCGTTTTTCGCGACAAAAATCGAATCAAGGTTACGCCGCCCGAGGACATCGCACAGTACGAGACAAAGAGCCCGAAGCGCTAATAATGCCCGAGACTGACAACCCTTTCACCGAACCCGTCGAGATCGAGATCACCGATTCGCTCGATCTGCATTCATTCGCCCCGCGTGACATACGCGCGGTCGTCGAGGCGTACCTGCCCGAGGCACATAAAAAGGGATTTCGCATCGTTCGCATCATCCACGGCAAGGGCGTCGGCGTCCAACGCGAGATAGTCCGCAAGGTGCTCGAAGAGACGGAATATGTAAAGAAATTCAAAAACGCACCCGAGTTCTCAGGCAGTTGGGGAGCGACGATCGTTGAATTTGACTAGGATTTTGGTGCTATACTTTTCACATGATCTCGGTGGAAACCATTCCGACTATAAAATTCTGGAAAGAAGGTAAAGATGGTGCCTTACGAATAGGCGATACGCGTGTTTCGCTGGATTCTGTCTACCATCGTTATATTAGCGGAGCATCAGCGCAAGAAATTCAAGAGTCCTTTCCGTCTCTTCGCCTGTCGGAGGTCTATGCTGCCCTTGCATATATATTGGACAATCGCGAGGAGGTTGACGAGTATATTCGCCGGGGTGAGATACACGCCGCAAAAGTGGAAGCGATCGTCAAAGATAAGTTTGGGAAGCGCAGCTCCGAACTAAAGCAAAAGATGCTCGCGAGGAATAAAGCCCGCCTTAACACAGTTAAACCCTAATGTTGAAACTCCTGCTTGACCAGGACTTTGACCACAGGATCATCCGGGAACTGATCAAACGCATTCCGGACCTCGATTTTACGACTGCACTGGAATTGGGACTTAGCCGCTCACACGACCGAAGTCTATTATTGGCAGCCGCCGAAAAAGGGCGAATATTGCTAAGCCATGACGAGGCGTCAATGCCCGGGCATTATTTCGATCTGCTAAACCGTGGCGAACAGCTTGAGGGGGCGATTATCGTTCCGCGTAGGCTGGCGTTGCGGAACGCGATAGATGAACTCGAGCTCGTCATCCAATGTACCAGCCAGGAGGAATGGACGAACATCTACAAAGTCCTTCCATTTTAGAGATTTAGCGTTCTTCTATCACCTCAGCCCACGCCTCATCATCTCTACCAAGTTCAGGGTAAATAGTTTCAAGAAGGTCGTTCTGTTCGGCGATGCGACGTTCTGCTGCCTCGAGGCGTTCCGTCAGGCGGCGGTGCCTTTTTTCGAGGTCCTGCAGGTATCTTTGGCGTTCGCGATAGACCCGGTCGACATAAAAAAGATAGGTGAATTGCAGGCCGACGATACCGACCAGCACCAGCGAAAGCCCAATGAGAGCGTACATGAGCATAATACAAACCCCTTGCCGTACACCAGGATATTA
>CAYSMU010000415.1:3070-3371 GCA_964432145.1 uncultured Chloracidobacterium sp. | reverse complement strand
TTAACATCTTTAACCGGGCAAATGTTATCTCGGTCAACAATACTGAGTATGCATACAGTACCGTCGGCGGTGTCGGACGAATCACCCGCACGACAAATTTCCGCACGCCTCGGCAGTTCTTCTCGGGCTCGCCGTCATTTTCACTGAACAACTCGAGTTACAACCGCGAGTTTCAGCTAGGTATCAGGTTCGATTTCTAGATATCTGACCATCAGAATAATAGCGGCCGTCCGGAGACTGACTTTCCGGGCGGCCCTTTTCGCATACCTCGGATCGCGAGAGCAATTCCGATAGACTTTGA
>CAYSMU010000415.1:0-3060 GCA_964432145.1 uncultured Chloracidobacterium sp. | reverse complement strand
TTTGACACACTGCCGCACTTCGGTGACCTAACTGGACGTTTTTAACGATATGTATTCCGAGTGCCGCGAAGCCGCCCTTACATAAGACTCTGGCCTTCTCGCACATGTGATACTTTGCATGCGTCCTTTTCGCCTATTAGATCGGAGGCTGCTTTTCTGATGCGAAACCTTATCTCACCCATTATTGCAGGCACGATCTTCGTGCTCTCGGCGTCCGCCCAAGCTATACCGAAGGCTCAACTGCAAACGCAGGGAGAGATTCCGGCCAAGCCGCCGATCGAGTGGGTCATGATCCACCCGCTTTTCGCTGAGGACTACATGTGCGCGGAGCACTGGGAAGGGCAGTTGCAGTACCCGGGAGATTCGCTGGGATCGGATTGTGTCGTCTTCGGTGGGCTGCCGGCCGACGGAAAGAGCGGATTCACGCGGGCATTTAAAACAAATGGCCTAACGAACGAAGACTGGTATGGCTGGCTCGTACCGGTCCTCGCCCCGTTTGAAGGTGTTGTCGAGCGTATAAACATCAATCCGGCCGTGAATAAGCCAGGTGAGCTGGGGAAACCACCGGCGAGCTTTGTCATATTCAAACGCGACGACGGTACACGTGTTCTTTTGGCCCATGTCACCGAGATCTCTGTGAAAGTCGGTGACCAGGTTACCGCGGGCCAGCCTTTCGCGAAGGTGGGCAACAACGGGTTTAGCCGTAGTCCTCATATCCACGTCGGGGCATGGCGAGAGAAAACCCCGCTTCAGATACGATTCGATCTGAGGGCCGCCGGGAAGCTCATGGCTAAGTCCTAATTGAGGTTACCGAAGAGTTTCCCTCGCCCGAATTACGATGGAATCAAAGGTGTTTTCGAGGTATTCGTTTACACCGCGAAGGCCCGATACCACATTAACTCCCCATTCCACATATTCGCGGCGGCGGACGATATCCCAATCGACAGCCGGATTCTCGAGCACGTCGCGGCAATTACTGATCTTATCGGCGAGCTTGACGATCTTGGCCCCACGCGACATGTGTGGTGCATGTTCGACCTGAAGCTCCTTGCGGCGGGCTTTAGGGAGTGATTTGTCGTCGGTCACCTCGAGCACATATCCGCACGCGGCATGGCCAAACAGCTCGATCAATTCGTCGGCTTTCGTGTCCGTGTCCTCGACCGTGTCGTGCAGGAGTCCGGCCATCAGGATATCGATGTCTTCGATCCTACCGACATTCGCTATCAGGTTGGCGACTTCAATTGGGTGATTGATATACGGTTCGGCGTGGGCGCCTTTCCGCAACTGCCCGGCGTGTCTCTCAGCTGCAAACCGGGTCGCATGCAGCAATTTATTTAGGGTATTCACATATTAGAATCCCAAAAATCGCGATGCGGGTCAATCGAAACTTGCTTGAAACCTACTAGCGAACCACCTCGATACTGAGAGTTTGAGAGCCCGTGACAATGAATTCACCCGCCGGAAACTCTATCTCGGAAACAACGGTATTAACGGTCGCCTTCGAGCCTCCCGCAGTCCGGTCGTTGTTCATCGTCGCAAGTACCGAGGGCGGCAGACTGGGCATTTCGGCGGAGCCGACGATCGCTCCGGCAGAGGTTCGGGTCGCAACAGCGTAAAGGCGGTCGGCGCGTTTTAGGCGGTTCAATACTGAGATCAGTTCTGCTGCGGACCGCGGCGTGAATTGCGTCACAGCCGAGTTCTGGGAGACGGCAGTTCCGTCGCCGACCGCTATAGTGATCTGTCCGGGCGCGGTGCCGTTCGGGATCGTAAACGGCAATCTTTCGACCAACATCCGCCCACTCTCCGAGCGAGCACTTACCAGGATCTCAACGGTCTCACCGGCCCGTGCCTGAGCCCGATCGACCGAAATGCGATCGATAACTGCTGCTTTGCTTCCGTCGACAGCGTTCATATTGAGATTTACGCCTGTGATCTCGAGTCCATCGAAATTAGCCCGCAAAAGTGCATTGAGCGGTATCGCACTTGCCGCAGACGCCATTGCGGCCGCCTGTGGACCGGCGAAACGGCGGTTTATGCGAACGGTTTCCTCGCCTTTCACGGTGATCTCACCTGACAGTTCGATCGTCGACTCACCGATGCCGCGCTCATTCGCGTTAAGGGTATTGCCGACACCGGCGTTGACGATGAGCGGCGTCAGCAGTTCGTCAAACGCCGATTCGAAATTGACCTCTTCATTGCGCCCACGGCTCGTCGTGAGTTTGATCTTGACCGGCAACATCCTCGGTGACTGGCCCAGCAAGCCATAAATTCCGGTCGAGCGGTCCTGGGTCATTGTGCCGACGAGATCATCGGGCACAGATAGCTTGAATGAGTTATTGGCGTTCGGGACAACGGTGACAACATGCGACTCAGACATCGGCAACTCAGCCGAGCCCAGCGAGAAGAACGGATGGCCAAAGGCGTAGATCTTGTTGCCGTCACGCAGAGTGACAGTGCCCGCGGCCGCGATCTGGATATCGCCGCGGGAAAGGTGCACGACCACCGACGTTCCGCCCAAAAGGGTCGTGGCATCAGCCTTTTTCAGCGGCTTGATCCCCGTGTCGCCGCCCGATGCCGCTACCGGAATAAGGCCCGCCCGCTCGAACATGGGAGCGAGCAAATCCAAAGTCTTTTTTGATATGCCTGATACCGTGATCGGCGTCGATATCGGCATGAATGTCTGTCCCGCGACCGACATTAATCTCGAATCGGCAGAAAATCCGGTGGCACGAGTGCCTGAAGGCAGGGAATTTACGGCCGGCAGCCAAATTGGCGACATCAGCTCGGCATATGAAAAGGTCCGCGGTGCCGAGGACGCCGCTTTGAGCGCGGGGCCTTTCTCGACGACCGAGACCATTTGTTCAAATGGTGTGATGCCGGCGATAGGCTCCTTGGCGAACGGAAAACTGTATGCGATAGCTCCGACGAGTTTTCCGTTAATATAGACCGGCGAACCGGACATTCCCGCAAACACGAAGGTGCGTTCTGCGTTAGCGCCGCTGAGCCGTCCGATGATCATATCCTGCCTGGGGCCGATATAGTTAGGTACGACTCCAAGAA
>CAYSMU010000414.1:0-3371 GCA_964432145.1 uncultured Chloracidobacterium sp. | reverse complement strand
CGATCACGATGCAGTAAGTCAAAATAGCGGCTGATCTTGTAAGTCGTTTAACGCAGTTCACAGGTTCTGATTCTACGATGCATTTGGCCTGACAAAAAGATGCCGGATACGACAATCGCACAAAATAACAAAAACGGGGCGACGTGATCGCTCCCGTTCCTTGTTCCGGTCGTTTTCCGGTTTCGTTAACGGCCCGCGATCGTTCGGTCGGTCTGGCCGACAATGTAACTCGTCTTGGCCCGAACGACAACACCCGATCGCATAACGCGGATCTTGATCTGGCGACGCTCACCGGGTGCCCCGACTGTTTCAGGATAATAACCAATCGAGTATTGACGACGAAGTTCTTCCGCGATGCCCGAGAACGCGGCATCAAGATTGTAGATCGAGTTCGCTTCGAATTCGCGGCCACCGCTATTTTGGGCGAGGCGTTCCAGATATTGCTTTCCTTTAGCGTATTCGGCCGAACTCGCACCTCCGCCGCCGCCCATGTTCACGGTTCCGCCCATGATTATTGCGCCGAGAATATCGGCCATCGTCACCCTGCCGCCGCGCCGCGGCTGGGGCCAGTTACCCGGGCTTCCGCCGCCTCTGCCATTAACGCCGGATGTGTCGTAGCGTATGGGATAGAACAAGGCATCGATCTCTTCGGTCGCGCGAAGAGTGCTTTCGATGCTGGCACGCCTTGAGGTTGTGTCCACGCCGTCGGTAAAGAGCACAACCGCCTTTCGTCCTTGGATCCGGCTCAAATGCTGATAGATCGTTTGGTCGACTGCCTCGTAAAGGCTCGTGCCGTCTCCGAATTGAGCCTGACGGATCGCGTTCCTCAGTTCGTCGCGGTTATTTGTTGGAGATGTAAGCACATGCACATCCTGATCGAACGCTATGACCATAACCCTATCGGCAGGCCGCAGCTGATTAACAAACGTAATGGCCGCATTTTGGATCTCGTCGATCTTGAATTGCGTAGACGGGCTAACGTCGATCAGCAGTACAACCGTGAATGGCTGCTCGACTGACTGAAAATAGTCGAGCTTCTGCTCGACGCCGTTCTCGAAGATCCTGAAGTCGTTTTGCTGCAGTCCGGAAATGAATCGTCCGTCGCGATCCAGCACGGAGACCGGCATAGTGACCAAATTGGTCTCGACACGGATCACTTCGTCCTCACCATCTCCCGGAGTTGCCGTTGGCAATGGCGTCGGTCGGCGAGCCCCGCCTAAGAGGACAGGAGGGCCGTCGGGAGCGGACGAAGGGACCGGGTCGTTCCTCAGGATCGGCGGTGTAGGTGTAGTCGCAACGCGAGGCCGCGTCGCGGTATTTGATTGCCCAAGTGCTCCAACCGCGAGCATCCCAAAAGTGATCACTAAACCGCCCAACGTTCTCATTTTTCTGTCTTCTCCGAACCGATCAGGTACTTTGGGGAAAGCGTTCGTTTGATTAAGTCTGCAGACGTAAAGTTGCTACCTATTTTCCGTCCAGAACGTCAATTGCAACGTTATGGAAATGACGCCGGACCGAGTTTATCACCACGAACGGAAGCCCGTGATGATGCGTACGATTGGTCAGCAGAATGAACACTCGTTCTTTGACAGGATCGACCCAGAGACTAGTCCCGGTAAACCCGAGATGGCCAAAACTCTCTGCGGACATTTTTGGGCCGGCAGTAGACTCCGGCGTGGTCGCTAACTGGAAACCGAATGAACGGTGTTCGCTTGAGTTCGGTGTCAGGTTGTTTTTGAAACCCTCACACGTCTGAGAGTTAAAAAGCCTGGACTGGTCCGGCAGAAATTGATTTGCGATCTTGAACACTTCATCGGCGGTAGAGAACAGGCCCGCGTGGCCGGCAACACCTTTCATAAAGTAAGCATTGCCGTCATGAACTTCGCCCCAAATTACATCACTTCGAAATGTTCCATTCGCAGCTTTGCCGCTAAGCGACGGATCAAAATAGCCCTTTTCGATGCACACCCGACGCTCGTAGGCGTTCCCCTTTTCACTCGCAGCGATGCGGAACTTACACTTGGAGTCCGGATTGAAAGTTGAATCTCTCAGACCAAGCGGCTGGCACACAAGATCGCGAAAAGCTTTGTCGATAGGAATGCCCAGGATTCGCTCCGCGATCCTGCCCAAAACGATGAAGTTAAGGTCGCTGTACGTAACCTGTTGACTTCCATCGAAAGACATTCTGGCGATATCACCCAAAACGTCGTCCGGTCCCGTAGCCGTCAGGTAGAGCGGTTTCCACGCCGGAAGCCCCGAAGTGTGTGTGAGCAACTGATGAATCGAGATATCCCGCTTGTCATGGATCTTAAACTCATGAAAGAGATCAGATACACGGGTTCCGACCGAAAGTTCTCCCGTTTCAATAAGGAGCGCGATCAGCGGTAGCGTGCACAGGATTTTGGTCAGGCTTGCGAGGTCATAGATGGTCTTACAGGAGGCCGAGACCAATTCGGGTTCGACCACCGCGTTTCCAAGTGCCCCCTCAAACACGACCTTGCCTTTCTCGGCGACAAGATAGGCCGCCGATGGGAAATCGCCGGCGTCGATCCGCTCACTGAGCAACTTTGCGATCGGGGTGTCCACGTCTATTACCATAATTGACACTAAGTCACCATGTAAATAGACTTGAGCAATAAATCAACCCGGAGGAATCACTGACAATGGCAACAAAATTCGAATCAGCCGATCTGATACTGAAACTCTACGACCTCAGACGCGAGAAGAAAATGCGAAAGGCTCGCAACTGGATCTTTTCGTTTAATCCGACTAGTGTTGAGGAATACTGGAAAACAATGATGGATCCGGAAGTTGGCGGCTATCTTCGGATGGTGACTTCCTATTGGGACATGGCGGCCACGCTGGTTAATCAGGGAGCGATCGACGCCGACATGTTTAACGCAACGGCCGGCGAACACATAATGGTATTCGCAAAGGTGTAGCCGCTTTTGGTGGAACACCGTGAGAAGTTCCAGAATCCCGAAGCTTTCGCAAACCTGGAAAAGGTGATCATGGATCGCCCGGATGGCGCGGAACGAGTCAAAAAGACCCAGGAATGGATGAAGACGATTATGGAACAAATGGCTCAGGCGGCATCGGACAACAGCGAGAAGGCTGACGAGGTGTCCGCTTAGACATCCAGCCGCTCTCGATGAGCAGCTATCCTCTCGAGTACACCGACTGCCAAACGCAATGCTCGCCGGCCGTCTTCACCAGTTACGGCCGGCGTTTCATCGTTCTCAATACAGTCGAGAAACGCTGAGATCTCCGCTCTGAGCGGCTCGATATCGATTATATTGAGCCGGTTGATCGAAATCCCGGCAAGAGGATGGGCTGCGTCCGAATTCAACGAGGTCAGTGACGCAAATTTG
>CAYSMU010000413.1:0-3380 GCA_964432145.1 uncultured Chloracidobacterium sp. | reverse complement strand
GAACTCGAAAACCTCCGTTCCATCCTCGGATGGGATAAGCACCGCATCGCCGGTGTATCCGGGGAATGCCGGCGTAACCTTACGGACGCGGTGATCGTTGGCGGCGGCGACGTAGATGTTGCCGTCAGGGGCGAACGCAACGGCGGCGGGAAGGGAAAAGCCGGCGGTTGTGGCAGGTTGGCCTTCGCCATTGTATTGGTTGTCAAGCGTGCCGATGAACGGGATAACTTCGCGGTCGTTGTCGATCTTATAGATGCGATTGTCCGCAGCGAAATACGGATCGCCGCCGGCTCCGATCGTTATTCCACGCGGATCGCACAAAGCCGGAGCGATCCCCTGCGGACGTTCGTTCGGGGCCGCTTTGCTGCAAGTATCGCCTGACGCAAGCACATGGAGGCGGCCGTTGGTATCGAGACGGAAGACTCGAGCATTGCCTTGTCCGTTCCCTGTGATGTAGAGATCGCCGTTTTCTGAGAGTGCGACGCCTGTCGGTTTTTCGATACATGCGGCAAGAGCCGGAACGTTGTCGCTCGGGCAGTCGAGATTTCCGCTTCCGGCGACGGTCGTGATGTTGCCGTTAGTGCTGACCTTTCGCACTCGGTGGCTAAGGCTGTCTCCAATGTACAGGGATCCGTCGCGTGCGAGGTGAACATATCTGGGTTGGTTGAGACTCGCCGCAGTCGCCGGCCCGCCATCGCCGCACGTGTCGGTCGGCTGGCAATCGATGCCGTTGCCAACGACAGTCGATATAATACCGTCTGGGTCTACCTTTCTGATCCTGTGGCGGATAGTGTCCGCGATATAGACGGTCCCGTCGGGTGCGACGGCGACCCCCTCGGGATCGTTGAGTTGAGCCGAGGATGCGGGGCCGCCGTCGCCGCACAGCTCTGTCGGGGAGCACGATTCGGAGCCATCGCCGGCAAAGGTCGAGATGGTTCCATTCGGAGCGACTCTACGAATTCGGCTGTTCAAACGGTCGGCGACATAGTAAGTGCCGTCTCCGGCAAACGCTACGTCGCTGGGTTCAAATAGTCTTGCCGCCGTTGCCGGGCCGCCGTCGCCTCCAAACCCTGAAGTGCCGTCA
The DNA here is from genome assembly GCA_964432145.1 of uncultured Chloracidobacterium sp. Lineage (GTDB taxonomy): Bacteria > Acidobacteriota > Blastocatellia > Pyrinomonadales > Pyrinomonadaceae > OLB17. The sequence goes on along the minus strand of CAYSMU010000413.1, from coordinate 2,296 downwards.
CCTGACGTCGTGTAAACGACCGAACTCGCAGAGCGGGCGGCTCTATGGCGTCCGTTTCCCTCGTAGAGTGTTTGTGTGACCGGGCTATAGACGTGGTGAACGTTGAGTCCCCAACCTCCCAGTCCCATCTCTGCCTGATCGAAATTTCCGAAGTCGATCTCAAATGTTCGAATTGCCGACCCCGCGCCCGTCCGGATAAAGGTAGGGCCGTTGCCGTTGCCGGTCTGGCCGAATTCGGGTGCCTGCACATAACCGAGCGTGTGCAGATGGACTACCGCCACCGTTGCCTTTTGTGGCCCTTGAACGCGACGCCCGGCGTAGTCATTTCCGTCCCAATTGAAATTTAGACTAAGGCCCGGGGTCGGGGCCATAAGATCGGACTGAAAGGTCTTTCCGGCTACGGTAATAATCGCACCTACATTCTCGACATCCGAATCGGGTGGCGTCGGCCCTACCAAAGGTATCAAGGCCCCAAGCGGAGCCTGATAATCACGCTGCAGGCCGGTTTGGAAAGATATCTCGTAGGACGTGCTGCTTATCTCCAGGGTTTCTGTCACCGTCTGGCTTTGTATCTTCTTTGTTGTCTTAGTGCTTGAATCTTCCAGACAATCGCAGTCCGGCTTCTTATTGACGAATGGAGCCGGAGCATCAGGCGGGGGCTTGTTCGCGGGCGGATAGTTGCAGTCCCATGGGGTGAAATGATCAACAGGGACCCGCCAGAGGGTTTGATTCACTGCGTAAAGCTCTGCGAGTTTCTGCCGTTCAGCAAGGTTGATGCCAAGATCGGCATATTGTTGATCGGTCGCGGGCTGGCCGTTGCCGATAACGTCGAGATTGACCGATCCGGCCGAGACTGAAAGGATCTTAACGACCTTGCCCGACGGTTCGGGCTTCCACTCTGAGCTTTCACGGTCGTAGGAGCCGGTTGGTACGGCTGATCCGACAGGAAATCCGATGAAGTTCTCCAAATATTGAACCACTGGCTGGCTGAACGAGACGTTTGTTGCGTTTACAGCGATCGCTTCATCGACTGTGTACTCAGCCGCGTAAGTATATTCGCTCGTTGAAGGAAGAGCCGCGGGCATCGCATTCGGCCCGTTCTCGCCAACCGTGAATTCGGTCGAACGCACGTGCATCAGCGAGATCGGCTGCGTCGAGCCGTTTGGCAGATGGATCGTCGCCTGTGTCCCTTGCTTAAAGAATAATCGCGAACGCCGTTGCCCGGAGGGGTCGCTGCTCGTCGATCCAGAAGCAACCTGCACCGGCGTGCTCGATGCGAGGTTGATCTCGGTCACGTTCGGGTCGAGCGGTATCATGACCACGTCGTCGGATTGGGAGTAGGTCTGCCAATCGATCTTCTCTTCACGCTGGACGCTGATAAAATTTGCCTTTTCGTACTTCACAGTAAGCTCGCCGCCGGCGTTGACCACCATGTCGAACATCCCGTCGGCGCGGGTGCGGGTTTGGCCGAATTCCGGGTGGTCGAGTATCGAGATGACAACGTTCGACAGCGGCGTCCCGGCCTTGTCCATAACTTTTCCTCGGAGTAGTCCGACACGTTCGGGAGCGATGTCGTCGGGATCAACTCCGGTTTGGATCGGATTTGGACCCGTGTAGAGAAACTTTGTCGAGGTCGCGATATTGGTAGTTACAGTCCGGGTGAGCGGCGGTGCGACGGCCGCCGGATCCGGAGGCGGTGGGACGTTTACTGGATCAACCGTCACCTGCACATCATCAAAGGCTGAAACCGTCCCGTCGCTTGCCGAGAACCTAAGTATGTAAAGACCCTGAACGCTGAACGTAGCCGCGGCGGCGGGATTTTGAGGGTTGTCGAAATTGACGTTGCCCGGGCCGGTCACCTTGCTCCACAGTGTAGACACTGAATTAGAACTGACGGCGACACCATTCAACTGTGCGCCGCCGGGCAGTACGATCGGCCGATCCGGGCCAGCGTTGACACATAGGCCGATACTAGATCCGGCCACAAGGTCGATATTGGCCGTATCTGTCGTCACATTGAGTTGTCTAGCAAAGAACTGACTGCGGATCGAAACAACGGTGATTGTGTAACTTCCGGGCGAGGCGACCCCGTCAAAACGAAAGTACCCGAATGTAGAAGTCGTCACGGTCTGTACGTTTTGGTTTGAATCCGTCAGGTTTACGCGCGCATTTTGAATGCCCCGGCAATTGTCGGCAAGGACGCGGCCTGAGATCGAGACCAGCGGCATCAGGGCCTTATCCGACGACAACCTTGTGGTTAGAGGCTGAACCTCTGATGCTGTCGAGGCCGGCCCAA
>CAYSMU010000412.1:2879-3413 GCA_964432145.1 uncultured Chloracidobacterium sp. | reverse complement strand
GTGTAATACATTTTCACGCTGAAAGGCGAGCCACCCCTAAAAATCGGGCCTAACATCAATACGCTCAATGGTTTAACTGTCCCACTAGAGGGCGAGCCACCCCCGAGCCACCCCGAGACACACGGGAAAAGGAGTGGAGAGTGCAGAGTGGAGAGTGGGGAGAGTGGAAAAGTGAAAAGGTGAAAGAGTGAAAAAGTGAAAAAGGGCTTGGGGATCTCAGCGTTCTCTGTGCACTCTGTGGTAAATCTCCTTTTCAGGCGCCTTCGTGTCCGATGTCGGCACTATTCGAACTGCTTTCTGAATTCCTCGAACGTAGCTTTAATAGATTCGATTTCGACTCGAAGGGCCGCGACCTCTTCCTCGAGCTTTTCCATACGTTCGGGGTCGCCTCCGCTGCGGCGCGGGGCGGCCATTTGGACCGCGAGAGCGTCGACGTCGATCTCGCCCGACAGCAGATGGGCAAAGCGGGCTTCCTTTTGGCCCTGGAGCACGGGCAGCTTGATCACCAGTGGATCTTCGCGACGTATCAGGCGA
>CAYSMU010000412.1:0-2869 GCA_964432145.1 uncultured Chloracidobacterium sp. | reverse complement strand
CGATCGAGGGTTACCTGAACTTCGCCGAGGCCCGCGAATTCTTGCATTCGCTCTTTGCGTGTCCGCAGTTCTCCGAGGGTCTGCGGGCCGCGAAGCAGCATTACCGCCATCACCGCGACCTCGTCCGGCTCAAGCTCGTAAAAGCTCGGCAGCATGTGCTTGTATTTGGGAACGCGGCTCGTGCTGCCGTAGAAGACGTAAACGAGATTTCGGTCGCGAAGTGCCTCGAGGGCGGCGGTCACCGTGCTTTCGCTGTAAGAGACGACCGGCTCGCGGTTGTTCTTTTGATTACACGCGTTTATAAGTGCGTTGAGTGTAAGCGGATAATATTCCGGGGTTGTGAGCTGCTTTTCGACAAGTGCTCCGAGGATGCGTGCTTCGGTTTCGTTGATCTGGTGCGGCATAAGTAAACTACTAGTTTCTCGTTTATCTCTAGTAATTTACAATTTAGGCGATGGATATTCTAGTCGCCCGCTCAGAGGAAGAGATCGAAGTCGCTTTCGCGGCCCTGCGGCACGCCTCCGCCGTCGGCTGCGACACGGAGACCTCTGGCCTGAGCGCACGAAGCGGCCGGCTCTTTTCGGTGCAGTTCTCAGATGGCGAATTCAATGTGCTTGTTCCCATCAGCGAGGGCGTGCCGCTCGGCAAGCTGGCCGATCTGCTGACCGACGCGGCGATCACGAAGATCTTTCACAACGCCAAATTCGACCTCGATTTTCTCATCGAGAACGGGTATTCGGTCGAGAATGTCTTCGACACGATGATCGCCGAAAAGGTGCTGACCCGTGGTGCCGGGCAATCGGCTTCGCTGGCAGAAACGCTTTACCGGTACTTTGCGGTCGATCTCGACAAATCGCAGCGAGCGAAATTCAACCGTAAATGGGATGGCGTATGGACCGACGAACTGGTCGACTACGCACTGTCGGACGTTTTTCATCTGCCGAGATTGATGGCGGAACAAACAGCGTGGCTTGAGAAACTAGGATTGACGGGTGAGTTTGAAACCCAACTTCAGAAGATCTTTAGCCACGAATTACACGAATAACACAAATTATGTTTCTTCCATTCGTGCTATTCGTGTGATTCGTGGCAAAAAATCTACTCGGGCCGTGCCGCCAAATTCTGCATCGTATGCCGATGATGATGCTCTGCGTGATAGATCGTAAAGTAGAACATCTCTCTAAATGTCAGCTTCCCGATCAACGGATGCGGCAGTACGAGAATGTCAAACTTGCTTTCGTCCCATTTTTCGATCCTGGAGCACAGCTTGGCTACGAGATCTTTCAATGTTGAGACAAGCTCGTCTTTTCTGCTGAACGGAATGCTCTCAGGAAGAAACTGACCCGATGCGGTGCCGCCGCTGGCGAGCTCTGCCTGATAACGGGCGACGAGATCGTCGTAGCTCTGCGACGGGCGATCCGACTTGCCGAACATTGCCTTCAGGGCAAATTCGGGGGCGCTGAGCCCTTTATTCAAAGGTGCTACCGAACGGCAAAGATGATCGATCTGCTGCCCGGCACTCCATTTCTCGCCGTTTAAGGAAAACAGGAACTCGTCCTCGGACATTCCTGCGACGAAGTCAGAGAACCCGTTGTATTTGTTCTGCAGTTCGGCGATTATAGCGGCTTTTTCCATAGTCATAGTTTTACCAACGGTGATATGCGGGATGGCCTTCCTTTACGGCGACAAATACGCCGCGGCATGTGTCGCAAACCTTGCCGCCCGCGATCAGTTCGGCCTCGACGGTAGCTCGGTCTTCGCTCGATTCCACGACGCGGGCCTTCAGCGTGATCGGGCCGTCGACCGGCGTCGGCCTGAGCAATTTGACGTGAAACTCAGCCGTTACAGTGCACGGGGCCGTGGTCTCGCCTCGCGTTTTCATCAGGTGATATGCCGCGGCCCAGTTCGAGTGGCAATCGAGCAATGCACCGATAATGCCGCCGTTGAGCATCCCCGGAAACGCCTGATGATGCGGCTCGGCGTGCCACGTTGCGACTACCTCGTCGCCCTCGGGAAAGCTCGCGATGTGGAGGCCCTTCTCGTTCGCCGGCCCGCAGCCGAAGCAAATACTATCTGGTGAGTATGTCTCTTGCAAAGATTTACGGTTACTCATAATATCTATGCCAGACTAACACACCAGAACGAACTTATGGAGCAACTCGAGGTTTCAGGGCGGCGGACGCTGCTCGACATGAACGGCTATCAATGGACCGTCCTATTCGCGGCCTGGCTCGGCTGGGGATTCGACATCTTCGACAGCCTTTTGATGAACTACGTCGCACCGAATGCGGTACCGACTCTATTGGGCCTGACGATCGGCACGCCAGAGGCGGCCGCTGCGACGCTGTGGTGGACCGGCATATTCACCTCGGTCCTGCTCGTCGGGTGGGCGATCGGCGGCATCGTATTCGGCAAGGTCGCCGACCGCATCGGACGGACCAAGACGCTGCTGCTGACGATGCTGCTGTATTCCATAGGCACCGCGGCGTGTGCGTTTGCCCCGAATATTTGGGTACTGCTTCTCTTTCGTATCGTCGCCAGTCTCGGCATTGGGGGCGAGTGGGCGGCCGGAGCCGCGATGGTCGCCGAGGTCGTTCCCGAGAAGCGCCGCGTCGAGGCCGGGGCACTGCTTTATACTGCTGCCCCATTCGGGTTATTTCTCGCCACGTTTGTTACCTATCAGGTGACGGGCGTGTATTTCACCGATCCGGGCACGTCGTGGCGGTATGTTTTCCTGTTCGGGCTTATTCCGGCCGGTGTCGCGTTCTTTGTCCGCCTCTTCATCAAGGAACCTGAGCGGTGGAAGCGTGTCGCTCACGAGGAAAGGGCGAAGATAAGCGAGCTGTTCTCGCCGAAATACCGTGCCCTG
>CAYSMU010000411.1:0-3424 GCA_964432145.1 uncultured Chloracidobacterium sp. | reverse complement strand
TTTTCATCCAAACCTGCGAGATTTAGAAGATATCTGACCGATCTTTCCGGCACGACCGGATCCATCCCATAAGTTTGTCCGAAAGTATCGGTAGGAAAACCGGCAGAACCCTGCGGCGGCGGTGAGGCGATCGGAGAAAAACTTGACGAAAAACGGGTCACTACCTTGATCGACACCTCGCAGCCTGAGAAATCGACGTCGTAAATGTTCTTTGTATTCTTGATGAGAGCCTTCTCAAAGTCCTTTTGCGCCGAGCTCAGATCCTTCGAAACAGACTGGGCTACTGCCGAAATCGATACGAAGCAAACCAGAATGATCAAGGCTTTCAACATCTTCATTGCGGGCTCCTATTTCTCCGGAACACTTCCTGAGATCTTCTTCCTGGTGGTCTCACCTGTCCTGAGCACCGAAATTCCTTCATCAACTTCATCGTGCGGGCTTGGAATAACGTGGGTCGCAGTGACGGTGCCTACTCGTCTGGCGGCCGCGGCACCTGCATCTACAGCCGCTTTCACCGCACCGACCTCACCCCTTACGATGGCGGTCACGAGACCCGCATCTATCTTTTCATAACCAACAAGGGTTACATTTGCAGCTTTGACCATTGCGTCCGCCGCCTCGATCATTGCAACGAGGCCAAAACATTCAACCATTCCAAGTGCTTGCATACTGTTTACTTCCACAATTAGTCTCGATGTACTTTCGTTTTCTCGGTCCGATAAAGCGGTTCGCCGATACTCTCATTTCCAATATACGGTCAGCAAAACGATCGCCGCGGCAGAGAACACGATGACGGTAGTAATGACCGCAAGCAATATATTTGGGCTCTCGTCAATAGGCTCCCATGTGTATTGAGCGGTTTTTCGCTGACGGACGCGGGCCTTTCGTCTTGCCTCCGCGGCCTTTGCAAGTCGATCGTCCTCGTCGGGATCGATCCTGAATTTCTCTGCAAGATCATCCAACGCAGCCCTTGTTTCCGGATCGACGGCATTATCCGCGGGATTTCCGTTTGCTGGGTCGGTTGGCATGTCGGCCGATCTTAGCTGGCTCACTCGCTCACCGCAGTTGTAGCAAAAGAGAGTTCCTTCGCGAACGTCGACGCCGCATTTGTCGCAGATTTCCTTTTCGATAATCGCTTCGGGCATTCTTTATGGCGTCGCAAAAACATTCTTCTCGTCGCCGAGATCGCGGGCCGACGGCGTCAGGATCGTCTTTTTTGAAATATAGATCTTCTCACCCTTTTCGATCGCCCGTCGAACGTCGTCCTCGCTTACAAACTCTGCGATCGCGACAGGCACAGGCTTTTGAACGGCATTTTCAGGAGTGATCTCGTGCACAATGGCCTTTTTCTCGGGAACCGGCAGTGGACTCGGCGCGGGTGCCGTTAGGGGCGTTTCAGCCAACTTCTTACTTAGAAAACTGTCCACGATCGCAGCGATCTCAGACCGGTCAGGTTTGGGCCGCCGCGATTGATGTGCAGCGGTCGGCGTTTCAGCAGGTTTCGCGGGTCGCTTGGCAGAAACCGGCTTGGTCTCGAATGCGACTCTCTTAATATCCATCAAATGGATCGGCGAGATATTGTCTGATGTAACATTTCCGCCCCACGAACCGCACCCGAGGGTCATCGACGGAGCCAGATCGGTCGAAAATCCGATCGCACCATGGGTGGTTGGCGAATTGATGATAACCCGGGCCGCGGGCATCTGCTCACCATAACGGATCGCAGCCGCACGGTCCTTTGTATGCATCCCCGCTGTGTGGCCCATACCGCCAAATTGGAGGATCTCCTGACATCGTCGGGCCCCTTCCTCGACGCCGTCGACGACAAAGAAAGCAAGCGTGGGCGATAACTTTTCGATGGACCAGGGAAAATCGCGTCCGACTCCTTCGCAATCGGCCAGGAGGCACCGCGTACCGTCAGGGATCGAGATCCCCGCTAAATTCGCGATGAATGCAGCGGATTTGCCTACTATACCCGCGTTTAGTGTTCGCTGCGGGGTTAAGAGTACCTTGGCAACAGCGTCAGCCTCAGACGGGGTGAGAAAATGGCCGCCTTGCAGCCTGAATTGTTCCCTTGCCTCGGCCTCGACCGGGGCGTCACAAACTACAGCCTGCTCTGAGGCGCAGATCGTGCCGTTATCAAAACACGTTCCAGTAAGGATATCACCGGCAGCCTTTTGTACATCCGCCGTTCGTTCAAGAAAGACGGGCACATTGCCCGGACCGACGCCAAAGGCCGGTTTACCGGACGAATACGCCGCGCGAACGAGGCCTGTACCGCCCGTGGCGAGGATCACTGCGGTTTTGCGATGCTTCATCAGCGTTTCGGTACCCTCGATGGTCGAGTCGGTCAGGCAGATTATCGCATCCGGCGGAAGGCCGTGTTTTATTGCCTCATCCCGCATTATCCTCGCCGTCTCGGCGATGCATTTTGCGGCAGACGGATGTGGCGACAAGACTATCGAGTTTCGAGACTTGATCGCGATAATGATCTTAAATATCGCGGTCGATGTAGGATTGGTCGAAGGAATGATCGCGGCTACAACACCTCGCGGACTGGCGATCTCTACGATACTTTCGGTCTCGCGAACAACGCCAACGGTCTTGAGACCACGGAAGTAATTCCACACGTCCTCCGCGGCGAAGCGGTTCTTCTCGCGTTTGTCCTCGGCCTTTCCAAATCCGGTTTCTTCGTTTGCGAGTTTGCCCAGACGCTCGGCGCTCGCGAGGGCAGCTCGCGACATGGCCTCGCATATTTCGTCGATCTTTGCCTGGCCGAGCTTCGAAACAGACTGAAAGGCAAACGACGCGGCCTCTACCGCGTCGCGTGCTTGTTGTTGAGCGATCAGGTCTTTGTCACCCATTACTTAACCTGGCAGGAATTAAACTTGGAGAATTACTCGCCTGTTTACGAGCGGCTTTTCGTCTTATTTCCGGCAGAGCCTGTCTCGGTCGAACCGGCGCTGCCCGCTCCTAACTGCTTCCCGCCGCCCTGAAGGGCCTTTTCATCCGGGCTGTAGCCGACCGCTCCGCCCTTAGGCAGAACGCGTTCGACTTCGCCATGGGGACGTGGAATTACGTGAACGCTGATTAATTCGCCGACCCGGCGCGCGGCGGCGGCTCCCGCATCGGTTGCTGCCTTGACCGCACCGACATCACCGCGGACAAAAATGGTAACGTACCCGGCCCCGATGTATTCCTTGCCCACAAGTCTAACATTTGCAGCCTTTACCATCGCATCTGCGGCTTCGACCGCACCGACGAACCCTTTGGTCTCGACCATTCCCAAAGCCTCTAAACTCATTGACAGTTCCTCACTATTTGATTTGCTCTTCCGATATTAAACCAAGCGCCAGACATTACCAAAGCCTCGCGCCTCCAAATGCCGCAGATTCAGGTAAATCAACGGTAAATCAATTGACAT
>CAYSMU010000410.1:0-3432 GCA_964432145.1 uncultured Chloracidobacterium sp. | reverse complement strand
TCGACCCCATTGGAAATGCCAAGTACCGCGATGCGGCCATTCGGCTTGGCAGGGATCAGGCCTTCATCATTCCTGACCAAAGTGATCGCTTTGGCGGCGATCTCGTCCGTTAATTGCATCGTTTCAGTGCCTGAGACAACGCGGTCTATCTGGTCGATCGGAGTAATGCGTTCCTTAAAGAGCCCTAAAGCGTGCTTCCACGCCAACTGCCGGCCGACGGCGTCGTCGACACGCTGCATCGGAATTCGGCCGCTCTTCACCGCGGTGATCAGGCCGCGAATCATGGCATCCGGATCCGCCGGTTTTTCTAGAATGTCGGTACCCGCGAGAAACGCTCTCACACCGGCTTCCTCCTGCGTGAAATAGATCGTCAGGCCGCTCATTCCCATTGCGTCGGAAACGATCAGGCCCTTGAAGCCCATTTCATTGCGCAGTATTCCGGTCTGCACTTTGTGCGAGAGTGTCGCCGGGATCGTCGCCTTTTGATTTACAAGTTCTGCTCCGGCCTCTGCCTCGGTGACGGTGAAATTCCTGAGCGGTTTGATCTCTTCGTCGTCGATCTGAGGAAGTGCGATGTGTGCTATCATCACGGAGCCAATACCTGCATCGACCGCCTTTTTGAAAGGAACAAGCTCGAGCGAATCAAGCCGTGACCTCGGCAGGTCGATTATCGGCAGGCCGCGGTGCGAGTCGATATTGGTATCGCCGTGACCTGGAAAATGCTTCGCCGTCGCGATGACCTGCTGGCTCTGGATGCCCTCAGCAAAAGCTACGCCGAAATTCGCTACGTCCTGCGGATCCTCGCCAAAACTACGCACATTGATCACGGGATTGCCGGCGTTATTGTTGATGTCGAGAACGGGCGCGTACACGTGGCGGATGCCGATGGCCTTTGCTTCGCGGCCGGTGATGACACCCATTCGGCGTGCGAACTCCGGCTCTCCTGTTGCGGTCACGGCCATCGCCCATGGAAAATTCGTTGCATCCTCAAACCTCATTCCAATGCCGGTCTCGGCGTCGAGTGACATCAGGAGCGGGATCTTGGCGAACTGCTGCATTCGGTTCGCAAGAATTGTGGTCTCATAGAGGGGAGCACCGAAGTAGATAATGCCGCCCACCTTGTTCTCGACCACCTGACGCTGAATGTCCTTGAAAAACGGGCTCTCCTGATTGGCAAACCTTGCGTTGATGCCGACGTGGACGAGTTGGCCGACCTTTTCCTCCACCGACATTCTTTTTAGTTGTTTGCCCGCGAAGTCCCATGACTTTTTTGCGGGCTCGAACCGAGAGGTTTGCAATCTGTGCAGACTCGATACCCTTGCGGACGCGAGCATCGGCGAGACGACCAAAATAACGACGACGAGCGCCGCGACGGTAAAGCTAAGACGAGATCTCATCATGATTCGGGATAATAAAACTTGCAACCAGAGTAACAATTACGGTGATCGAACTTCCGATCAGGGCATACCACGGCCATGCAATTACGGGCCCGGGGACAAACTTATTCGCGGCCAGCAATACGTAGGTCATGACAGCTATGCTGACGATCATGCCGATAAGGGCGTGCGTTTCGCGAGCACGCCGTATGAATGAACCAACAAGGAAAACACCGAGTATCGGGCCGTTGATCAACGACGCGACAGCAAGAGCCATACTGAGAGCGGAACTATCCGCGTTCCTTAACAGCACAGCGATCGCGATCTGCACAACGCCCACGGCCACAGTTAGAATTCCCGCGATCCGCATCAAATGTTTGTCGTTCACATTCGTTGCGAACGGTTTGTAAATATCGTTAACGGCGGTGGCAGCGATCGAGTTAAGCGAAGATGACAGCGCGGCCGCAAAGATGGCGGCAACGACGAGGCCCGAAAGGCCCGTCGGCATTTTTTGAGTTATGAAATCGGGAAACACCTTGTCGCCGCCGGTGAACGGAAATGCTCCGGTCGCGGACGCATAGCCGTCGAGGTTGAATGGTGCGTAATAGGCGAACAAAAGAACGCCAATAAATAGAAAGCCTATAAATTGGCCGAGAACTACAGCACCGGATGTCATAAGGGCCGCGATCGCCGCGCGAGGCTTATTGGTGCACAGGTATCTTTGGACGAGGAACTGGTCGGTGCCGTGTGTGGACATTGTCAGGAAGCAGCCGCCGAGAACGCCGCCCCAGAAAGTGTACGTTTTTGCGAAGTCGAGATTAAGATCGAGCAGGCTGAACTTGTCGTACTGCCGCCCGAGTTCGATCGCCCCGCCGATACCACCGTCGATGTTGCTAATGAGTACGGCCGCGGCAGCGACCGCGCCGCCGATATAGATGACCAATTGGACGACCTCGATCCAGATAACGGCCTCCATTCCCCCGTAGAATGTAAAGATGATCATCACGATACCCAAAATGAGTATGGAGCCAACGATGATCAGCGTCGGGTCGGTGTCGGGTTGAAATGCAGTGTAAACGGCCGCAAGGACGATCGCGGTCAGAAGCAGGCGGATGCCGTCCGCGATGTTTCGCATTATCACGAAAAGTCCGGACGCAAGTACCTTGACCTTTCCGCCGAAGCGGTCGCCGAGTAACTGGTAAACGGTTTGGAGTTCGCCCTTGAAATATAGCGGAATGAACACGAGCGATATCACGACCCGGCCGAGCAGATAACCAAAGACCAATTGAAGGAACTGGAAATTGCCGCCCTTAGCAAACGCGATCCCGGGAACGGAAATGAACGTGATCGTGCTGGTTTCCGTCGCGACGATCGACATCGCGATCGCCCACCACGGCACATTTCGGTCCCCGACAAAATAGTCTTCGGTGGTCTCCTGCTTTCCCGCATACCAGATGCCAAAGGCAGTAATGCCAATGAGGTAACCGAATATGATGATCAAGTCGAGTGTCTGCATCTATCAATAAGCCTGCCGAAACGATCTTAGGAAAGCGATAAGAAGTTTTTATCGTGAATTAGCGGTCGGGTCAAATCGTCCCGATAAGGAGGCCGATCAGAATTACCATCATCTGTGCTATTTCCGGGCCCAAAACATCCCGATATTCTTTAAACGGGAAAGCTGATGTTCGCCGACCCAGGGATACTTTTCCCAGGCAAGCGGCACTATATCGTACTCGCCGATCTCGCCGGCAAGTTCTCGCTCGGCGAGATGACAAATGAACGACTCTGCTTCGTCGGCGAGGGCTTTAAGCCGGGCGATCTCGTCAGTCGTTAACTCAGGATATTTCCGTCGCATTCGCTCATCGATCGGTTTACGAAAATTCTCGCCCCATTCGGTCGCAAGTTCTAGAGCGTAGTTCATCATCTCGACCGGGAACTCGAGATCGAGATCATCCGGGTGCGAATGAAAAAGGTTGACCGGCAGCGACCCTGCAGGCCGTTCGAAAATCGGTGGAGTGTAAGCACCATCTTTCACCAATTTATACCTCGCAGCGAA
>CAYSMU010000409.1:0-3439 GCA_964432145.1 uncultured Chloracidobacterium sp. | reverse complement strand
TCGAGAAAGACAATGCCGTCGCAATGATCTGTTTCATGCAGTATACACCTTGCGGCAAGGTCGCGAACATCTATTTCAAATTCTTCGCCATGTACATTCTGCGCACGTGCGATCACACGCATCTCACGCCGCACGACCTGATAGAGACCTGGAAACGACAAACAGCCCTCATCGCCCGTCTGTTCGCCCTCGACGTGAATGATCTCGGGGTTGATGAGCACATGCCTTTCCTGTGCATTGCCGTCTCGTGCGGGTGTATCCATCACAAAGAGCCGCTTCGACAACCCGACCTGCGGCGCCGCCAGCCCGACGCCGCCGGCCTCGGCCATCGTCTCGAACATATCCGCGACCAGCTTCTGCAGATCGTCGTCAAATTCGCCCTCGCAAACCGGCTCGCCAACCGTCAGCAATACCGGCTCGGGATAATGGACTATCGGCAAAAGAGACATAAAGGGTATTTTACGAATCTGCTCGAAGAAATGCGAGCGTGCCAATGAGGATGCCGTCATTTGGATCATCGTCGAGGTCTGTTGCCGTTACGGCGTGTGTTGAGTTTGTCTGGACCGACGAGTTCGTGGGGTTTTCGGGAGACAGGTTGTGAGTGGCGTTGTGGCGCGTTATGGGAGTTTGCAGGCGATAGCGAATCGAGTGTCGCGGCGGCGGCTTTGGGGCTAAGCGGGAGCGATGGTGGTTTCGGGTGCTTTGGATTACAGGCCGGGGCGGAATAACGCCCATCTTCTCCGGAATGGACGGCAAAAAACCGGTGACCTACATGCACTTTTTCGGTGACCCAGATGCCTATTCCCGGTGACCAGAGAGGCCAGTTCGGCGGAATGCGAATTCGAAAAGAATATGCCGGCCTCGCCGGGCCGGAACATCTCTCTTACTCAGACACGCCAAGTTTTGCCATCTCGGCTTTCGACCAGTCGCAAATGGCCTTTTTCTCAGATCCGCTCAACGCGGCATCGCGATGGATCCAGAGATACGAGGGCAGCGGCATTTCGCCGGCCTCGACCTGTTCGCAGATCTCCTCGAATTTCTTGGCCTTTTTCTTTGCGGTGTACGTGTTAAATACGCTCATATTCAGCTCTCGCTTGCCATCCTCGATATGATCCTTGAGAAACCATCCGGCGGGCTGTAAGTTTGAGTACCACGGATAGATCGTCTTGTTTGAATGGCAATCGTTGCACGACCGCCCGAGGATCAGTGCAATATCGGGCGGCACAGCGACCGCTGCTTCGAGGGTTTCGCTCTCAACGATCGGCGGATTCGACTTGTCGATCTGAAAGAACTGGATCACTATCAGGCCGGCCGCGATCAGTACCGCCAAAACTTTGAGTATCTTCTTTACCATGACGTTTTTAGTTGATGCTACTATAACCCTGAACCCGTGAAAATGCTCACAGATATCTACGCAAAGATGGGCCTTGCAGTTCGGCAACTTGCTGTTCGGGCCATCGCGGCGTGGGCGGTAATGCCCGCCTGCACAACACTGGCCTTGGCCGACGCTCCGTGCCGGATATTCGTGCCCGAGAAACTTCGCACGCCAGAGGTCATCAGGCAAGCCGAACAAGTCTCGGCCGTGCTTAGCGACCTCGCCAAAAGGCGGGAGCGATTTCTCGCTAGCGGCGACCTGATCGAGATATTTCCAACGATCTATTACTACACAACTCAGGCCCAGTTTAGAGAAGCTCTGAACAACGATCCGGACGTCGCGGCAACGATGCTCGGACTGATCGTTACGTTTTACGACGCTTATCTTTACAATCGCTTTGCCTACGACAAAGGCGGCCTGAAGGCCGTTGAGCTGCACTGGAAACGTTTTTACGAACGCGCCGTCGAGGAGAACCGTGCAAAGAAGACGTCCACGCTTACCGTCTTCGCGATCTCGCTATACGCTGTCGATGCCCACCTGATCGATCTCGCACGGTCGATAAGGTTCACGCTGGACAGAACGTCTGTAACTCGCGAAAAGCTGCGTGCGGCGTACTATAAGACGGATCCCGTATTTTACGATGCGGGCAAGTCGGCAATGGCCGATCTCTCGAAAGTGCAAAACCTCGAAGAACGGTACGTTTCTATCGAGCGCCGTCTCGGCCTCGGGGCGAGATATGTGATCACTGCTCGAAGCAATTCATGGCAGGAGGCCGCGGGAGACGGCCCGCTGCGTGCTGTCGCGCCGCAGCCCGTTCTGCCGCGCGGCCCGGGCAGTACTGAATTCTTTACCTTTGCCGAAAGTGAGGCATGTACAAAACCCAAGTGACGCGTGGCCGGAAGCTTGATGCCGAGGTACTTATTGCTCTAATGTAAATTTTGATGCTCAAGCCGACCGTAATCGCAATTCCTCTATTTGCCGTGATGATCGCGGCCGAGGCACTTTGGTCGCATTTTCGCGGCCTTGACGAGTACACGGACCAGAAAGATATGTGGAACAACATTTTTCTGGGGTTTATGAGCACTGTCTGGGGCGCGATCTTTGGCCTTGCGACCGGCTTCATTTACATATGGTGTTACGAGATCGCTCCGTACAAATTCCCTGCCGACGCGTGGTGGGCGTGGGTCGTCCTGTTCTTTGTAGATGATCTCGCCTATTACATTTTTCATCGGGTCAGCCACGAATCGCGACTATTTTGGAATTTCCACGTCGTTCATCACTCGAGCGAACAATACAATCTCAGCGTGGCAGTTCGGCAGAGCTGGTTCTCGGGTATTTTGCATTGGATATTTTATGCGCCCGTCATGCTTCTGGGATTTGCACCGTGGATGTTTGCATTGATGCATGGATTCAACTTAATTTACCAATTTTGGATCCATACAAAGCTGATAGATCGCCTTGGACCGCTCGAGTACGTACTGAACACCCCTTCGCATCATCGCGTCCATCACGGCGTCAACAACCCGTATCTTGATAAGAATTACGCCGGCGTATTGATCATTTGGGACCGGTTGTTTGGTTCGTTCGTCGAAGAGACTGAGGAGCCCCGATACGGCATTATCAAGCCGCTTAAGAGCTATAATCCGCTTTGGGTCAACCTGCACGCATGGTGGGAGATGTTCGACGCTCTGAAACGGCAGAAAGGCGTTAGCTCCAAGCTAAAATGCGTTTTTGGCTCGCCGAATATGGACCTGAAGGTAAATATATGAAACGAAGGAACTTTTTGTCAGCCCTGTTGCTTGCTCTGGTTTGTGTTGTCGGGGCAGCTGCCCAGTCGGTTGTCATTACAACCCGAAAGGTCACTTACACCCGCCCGGATCCGATCGCCGATCACAAAAAGATATTCGTCATTAACTATCCAAAGGTAAAAGCCGCGACCGCCGCCCTCTCGCGTCAGATCGAGGCCGTTATCAGCTACGAAAAGGCGTTCGGCTTTACGGTTGCCGAAGAGCTTCGCTCGATTCAATGGCTCGAAAATGCCGATTACGAAGTACTCTACAACAA
>CAYSMU010000408.1:0-3440 GCA_964432145.1 uncultured Chloracidobacterium sp. | reverse complement strand
TATTCCCTGCTCGTAGAGTTCAACCGAAAGATTCAGGCCTGTCTGGCCTCCAACCGTCGGCAGAACTGCGTCAGGACGCTCTTTTTCGATGATCGCGGTAACGGATTCCAGCGTAAGCGGCTCGATGTAAGTTTTGTCGGCGATCTCGGGGTCGGTCATGATGGTCGCCGGATTTGAATTGACCAAAACGACCTCATAGCCTTCCTGCTTTAGGGCCCGGCAGGCCTGAGTTCCCGAATAATCGAATTCGCAGGCTTGTCCGATAACGATTGGGCCTGAGCCGATGATGAGTATCTTGTGTATATCGTCGCGTCTGGGCATTTTCTAAACTCTTGATTATACAAAAAAAGTGCGGCCTATCTAACCGCACTTTTGGTATCGATATTTGTCCCCCATTATACGGTGACCGTTGTCCCGTCGAATTTGGTCAAGCTAAATCCGTTGAAATGTTCGTTATACGAGCGTTTCTGGTCCTTGAGAACCCCGATAGCTATCGATTCCCCGAGTTTCAGCGACTCGGTCGCATCGGAACGCCAATGAACGCCGGCAATATTCCTGCCGATCGCGACATTTGAAGCGATCTTATTCAACTCGCCCCCGACGGTCAGCGGTTCGCCTGAATAAGGCACGAGAGCAGTACCTTGCTCATTAGGCATCACAGGTTCTTCGATGACATGCGCCTCGTTGAACCATGCTTTCAAAATGGTTACACATGCCCCGGCGACGGTTGCATGGCCTGCACCATAGGCTGGATGTGTCGGGCTGCCTTCTGGAAATGCCATCGGGAGAAACGCATTCCCCGCGGGTATATATCCGCCAAGCCGCGATGCCGAGTTTATCGACGCAAGGATATCCGGATGCACCGGATAAGACGCTCCGTGAAAGGCGGTTCGGTCGACCCGTGCGGCAAAGGCCTCGGGCCTTAAACGACGGTGCACGACCCATTTCTGATTCCAGACGGCCTTGAGCGCCCGCGTTGATACCTCGCAGAACAGCGTCGCAATGTGCGGCCCGCCAAAAGTCGCAAAACCGTCCTGCGTAAGCGATCCGCTATATGGATTGCCGGGGTCAACCGGGACTCCCATGCCCGAAATGACGAGGAAAGCCTGGAAATAACCCTGAAAGAGAACGTCCACGTGGACCCATTGTCCGATGTCCCTTCCATTTCGCATATACCGCAGAGTCGGGTCAAATACGTTGCCGCTCGCGGGTGCCGCCCCATTTTGAATCGACAGCCAACTGTTCAGGTCTGTCATGTAATCGACATTCGGGACTGTCGTGCGGATCCGCTGGTCCAACTCGTTCGCTCCAAACTTGCACGGATGGTACCAGAACTGCGAAAGCTGCGGGCCCCTCATGTCCCCCGGCGTGTGTCCGCGAAACAACAACTCAGGCGTCACCTGGCCGGTCGCATCCTTGGGCCCCCTAAAATCGGCACCAAACATCGTCAGATCCCGGGCGGCGGCATTTGCGATCGGATTTGAAGGGTATTCGGAGAATGGGACATCTCTCAAAAGTGCCATCCAATAGTTTTCGGCGATCTCAGCGGCGATTTCACGGCTCGCGAACTGAGGTGCCGGCTTCTGGATCATGGCAAACGCATCGTACCCCTCGAGGTCGTAGGCGTAGCCCGCTTGCGGGTTCGTGAGTTTTCGCTGCCCGCCCATTGGGATCTGTTCGAACATCGCCGGGTCGCCTGACCTGATCGCGTTGACAAGTGCATCGTATGCCGAAGCCACGACCTCGCCATTGGACTGGTGGGGCAGCCCTTTCGAGTAGTTTCCGATCTTATTGGGATACCTGGCTTCGTCCCCGTTATCATTTCGTCTAAATCGCGGCGACAGCTCCTGAAAATGAGATTCGGCCGCGTCGATACGATATTGGCGGGTCGCCAAAGCCCGCTGGTAGTAATAAGGGTCGAGATCTCCCTGGGCTCTGACGAACGATCGTTCATCAATAAGAGGTGCCGCGGCCCCGAGGGCGGCGGCACCGATCGCGGCAGAACCCAACCTGCCGAAAAATGTCCTGCGGCTGACCGGTGCCTCGGCGCCTTGATCCAAGACTGCCTCTTCATCCTGATCTTTTTTCATCGGGAACGTCTCCATTTTGCTAACGGGCCGGTGACGGCATTATGCCTCATCGATCATGAAAACGGCGGCCCACGAACTACGGAAACCGCGGTATCCGGACCGGTATCTTCTGTTCGACCTTCTGTTTTGCCGCATCGATCACCTTTCCGGCTATAACATTATCGAGTGTCGCGGCGAGCGTCGGATCGATCTTCTTTAGGCGGTCGTTTATCTTCTTGGCTTCATTCTTATTCCCGCTGGCGAAGTACGCCTCGCCAAGGTTATAAAGGCCAAATGTGTTTCGTCCATCCGAATCGACGACACGCTTAAAGGTCGCGATCGCATTCTTCAGATCGCCGATCCCTCGATAACCGACGCCGAGTTGATTTACCGCGATCGCCCAATTGCGGTTAATTCCAAGCACAACATTAAGTACCTGGATCGCCGCCTGAAATTCACCTAACGCATTATGGGTGGAACCGAGGTTCAGATACGCGGCGTCAAGTTTGGGATCAAGTTGGACAGCGACCTCGAGAAGCTGCTTGGCGAGTGCAAGGTTCTTCGCGGCGTCGGCATCCTTTTTCGCGGCCTTTTGTGCAGTCGCGTTGTTGTAATGAGCCCAACCCGCATTCGAATTATCCACCGCCGTCGGACTCATTTCCTTTGCAGTGTTGAGCCGCTCCGTGGACTTGTCCCATTCGTTGGTTTTGCCAAGGCAATAGCCCCACTCGCTGTAAAGATCAGGAGTCTTGATCCCAACGGAGGCGATCTTGTATTCGGCGTTCGCCTCGGCAAAACGCCCAAGCTGCCGATATGTACTGGCCAGGTTGGCGTGAGCCTGATAATTCTCGGGCTCAATGCGGACCGCTTCCAGGTACGCCGCGAGAGCGTTCTCGTAATCACCCTGATTGTAATAGCTCACCCCGAGATCGAATGCCGCGGGCCCGAACGATCGATCGATCTCAAGCGTCTTGCGAAATGCAGCGACTGCGTCGGCCTCTCGCTTCATTCGATCGAGGACCTGGCCGCGATAATAATATGCGGGGCTTAGTCTTGCATCGAGTTCGATAGCCTTGTCAAAGGCAACGAGGGCCTCAGCATCCTTGTTCTGCCGGTAGAAAATAATACCGCGAGCCAGCCTCAGATCGGAGCTGTCCTGACCTGCCGATTCGCTTTTGGCAAGGCTCGCTTCGGCTTTGGCCAGATCTCCCGCTTCGAGATAGGCAAGCCCGAGCGGGGCGTGGAGCGTTGAGTAATCCGGATTTAGTGCCAGGGCCTTTTCGTAATTGGCGATCGCCTTCTCGTTTTGTCCATTTGCGTCATAGACCGCTCCGAGTTTGGCATATGCCACATCGTTCTTCGCGTCGTATT
>CAYSMU010000407.1:0-3449 GCA_964432145.1 uncultured Chloracidobacterium sp. | reverse complement strand
TAACTTCGAATTTATAGTCAGGAGCCACGCACCCGTTCCCAAGCTCCGGATACGCCGCCAACGCAGCCGAGGCGTGGCCCGGCAATTCTATCTCAGGCACGACGTTGATGTATCGAGCTTTTGCATAGGCTACGACATCCTTGATCTCTTGCTGAGTATAAAAACCCTCGACCGGACGGCCGTCGCCCTTAAAAACCGTCGAGTAAACGCCCTCGTGACTCTCCGGCCGCTTCGACCCGATCTCGGTCAGCTTAGGATACTTCTTGATCTCGATCCGCCAACCCTGGTCGTCCGTCAAGTGCCAGTGAAACTGGTTGAATTTGTACTGAGCCAGAAGGTCAATATATTTCTTAACAAACGAGACCGGCATAAAATGCCGCGAAACGTCGAGGTGCATGCCGCGGTAGCCAAATCTGGGATTATCCGAGATCTCAACTGCGGGAAGCTTAACCTCTCTGTTAAGCTCGGTCGGCATTAGCTGGATCAGCGACTGCAAGCCGTAAAAAACACCTCGCTCGTCGCCGGAGATCTGGATAGCGTCAGGCGAGATTTTTAACGAATACCCTTCACGCAGGCTACTCGTAGTGCCGGTTTGCGCGAGAGTCGCAAACTGAATGACATTCTTCGCCTGTGGTTTGCTGGTCGTTTCGAGTTCGAATCCATAGTTTCTTCGCAGAAGCTCGTTGAGCATTGCTCCTAATTTCCTACCCTCGTTCGAAATAGCAAGGATCTTCGTCTTCTTGCTCAACACAAACGAACCGCTTCCTCGTGAAACTGACAGTGGTTTCGGAATGATGTTGAACTCGTCAGACTGAGCGTTTGCGACCATGCACAAAAAAACTACAAAAAGAAATGAAGCTATGAGTTTCATAATGACCTTATCGCCGGGAACGCAGGCGCCCTCGCCTGCAACGCCGGTTCCTCCGGCGTGAAGAAGTATAGGTTTATTCAACAGACACAAATGCTGCGTTCGTCAGCGTCCTCAAAGCAGGACGCTTGCAGCCGAGGGCGGCTGCGTTCCCGGCATTGGCGCCTGTGTTTTAATCAATCCGATTTCTTGTAATAAGCACTTCCCCAACGCCATTCGTCAGGTGTTTTGAAGAGCCTTGCCTTTACGGGATTATTCTCAATATACGCGATTGTACTCGCAAAATGCCGCTGGTCGCGAATGTATCGGTCGAAGTATTCTTTAGCTCAGAATTGTCCCTTGCGGTTCAGGATGCGATTAGCCTCGTGTGCCGTGTACGACTTGATCGAGTGCATGATATCAGGTAGTTCGATGCCCTCGTTTGGTTTGAGAAGTATATGGCCATGGTTCGGCATGATGACCCATGAAATGAGGCGGTATCTTTCACCGTCCAACTTTAACAGCGCATCCTGTACGAGGCTCGCGATGCGAGGGTCTCGCAACCAGCCTTTGCCGTAGTTTTGATCAAGATAATATTCGACGCGGCGACGAAAATCGGCATCTTTGATCTCGTCGCTCTCCAATTCCACTTTCCATTTTTCCAGAACGTGCTTCGGTACGGAATCGGACAAACGGAACGTGATGAACTGAGTAAATCCTTCCTGGTCAAAGTGTGGAAGATATCCGCGACTGTGACAGTATCTGGGATCCTTGTCCATCAAAAAAATAATACAATACAACGGCCGGAACGCAGGCGTCCTCGCCTGCAGGCGTTCCGCTTCGAGACGCTGACGAACGCGGTGATCGTTCAACTTGAAGAGTATTAAAGAACCGTCACGCCGGAGGAACCGGCGTTGCAGGCGAGGACGCCTGCGTTCCAGTCGTCGGGTTGAGTCCAGTAATCGACTGGCTATAACAGATCCAAAAATTCCTTTAATTCTGTCGGCAACTCCTGGGTGAATTCCATTAGTTCGCCGGTCTTGGGATGCGTGAATGACAGCTTTTCAGCATGGAGGAAGAAGCGGGGCATTGAGGCGATGGCGTTGCGGACGGTGTGGTCCATAATGGTATTGTCGCGGCCCTCGTTATAGATCTCGTCGCCGACGACAGGGTGATTAATATACGCCATGTGAACGCGGATCTGATGCGTGCGGCCGGTCTTGATCTCGACATCGAGCAGCGTGAATTTGGCGAAACGCTGCCGCACCTTCCACAGGCTGAGTGCACTGCGGCCATGGCCGGCGACCTTCATTCGCAGGCGATTGTGCTTGTTGCGGCCTATGGCGGCGTCTATCTTGCCGGTGTTCTGTTCAGGTGAGCCGTGGACGAGGGCGATATATGATTTATAGACTTTGCGCTCGCGAAACTGCTCCGACAACGCCTCATGGATCTCGTCGGTCTTTGCGACGACAATAAGGCCTGATGTGTCTTTGTCCAAACGATGGACAATCCCAATTTTGGATTTTAGATTTTGGATTTTGGATTGTTCAGGGTCGGACTCTAATCCAAAATCCAAAATCCCCAATCCAAAATGATATGAGATCGCATTCGCCAGCGTGCCGCTCTGAACGCCCGCTCCGGGATGAACGACCATTCCTGCCGGCTTGTTAATAACGGCGAGATACTCGTCCTCGTAAACGATGTCGAGCGGGATATTCTCGGGCTCGAATCTTGCAACCGGAGCCTCGACCAGGTCGATCTCGATCTCGTCGCCCTCGCGGACCTTGTACGACGGCTTCACAGCCTTTTCATTGACAAGAACGTCTTCGTTCTCGATCAATCGCTGCAAACGCGAACGCGACCAGCCCGGAATATTCTCAGTCAGAAAAGCGTCGAGTCGTTTGCCTTTATCAACGTCGGTCGGATTTAGGACAATAGTCGAGGGTTCTTCGATCACGTGGTGGTTTGGGCCTCAGCCCGCGAAACGGCTTTGAGCCGCCATATCATAAATATCACTGACGCGGCGGCAACGATCAGGCTAACTATCTGAGACGTAGAAAGCCCCGTTAGAGAAGTTAATCCCATTAGATCGCCTCGCGGGTCATCCCGGATGAATTCGATCGAGAAGCGGAATATCGAATAGATAATTCCATAGGCGATAAGTATCTGGCCATCGAATTTCTTGCGGCGGTGCAGCCAGAACAGCAGGCCGAAGACGGCAAGCATCGTGAACGACTCTATCAACTGCGTCGGGTGCAGGTGGAGATCGCCGCCCTCCGGGCCGTAAATCGGAACGCCGGTATATTCATTGCCGAGCTTACTAAAATGAACGCCCCAAGGCAGATCCGTCGGCTTCCCCCAGCAGCAGCCGGCGGCGAAACAGCCCTGGCGGCCGAATGCCTGCCCGAGGGCGACCGCCGGTGCAAAAGCGTCCGCGACCTTCCAAAACGGTAGTTTGTAATAACGGACTATAATCACGACCGCCAGAAACCCGCCGATCAACCCACCATAGAACACGCCGCCCGAACGAAGGAAATCGAGTGTAAAGACCTGAACGTTCTCTTCGACAAAGAACATCAGCACCTTTGACCCGACCAGCCCG